>JAGQQB010000351.1 GCA_020426425.1 Planctomycetaceae bacterium
AACCGGGATGGTGAAAACTGGACGACCATCGGGCCAGCGGGCTTGCTGCATCGCCGATTGCAAGCCTTCACTTTCTTCATCGACATCGCCGCCAAGTGAATAGATGGTTCCCATCGCGGCGATCACCACTTCCCGGGCCGGGAAGGACGCGATCACGGCGACGCCGATCCGCCAGTCCCAGCCCAGCGGTTGCAGTGTTGGGGCGATGGCGTGCCCCATGCGACCGAGATAGCTCTCTTCAATCAGGGTGCGGCTGACGAGCCGTTGCTCGGCATAGAGTTCTTCCAACTGTTCCTCGCTGCCGGGTTGTTCGGCGAGTGATTCGATTTCGACATCGAGTTGATGTTGTCGCGTGTGGTCGCCGGGGAAGTAGCCAGCCGCCCAAATGAGCACACTGGTGCAGAAGATCAACGTGCCCGCCTGCATCAGGAATTCTTTGGACTGATCCCACACGCGGCTTAGAACCACCTTGGCACCAGGACGCTTGTACGCTGGCATCTCCATGACGAACAACGATGTTTCCCCCCGGAAGAACCACTTGCGGAGTAACCAGGCAATCGGGATCGCAAACAGCAGACCGACCAAATGCATGCCGAACAACACGACCGCCCTGAGGCTGAGCCAGCCACCGAGGTAGGTGTCGGGGATGAAGGCTGTGGTGAGCAGCACATAGACCGGGAGACGAGCGGAACAACTCATGAGCGGGGCGATGAGCATCGTCACCATGCGGTCCCGCCAGTTCTCGATTGTGCGTGTCGCCATGATGCCGGGGACGGCGCAGGCGAACGACGACATCAACGGGACGAAGGAGCGGCCATTCAGGCCCAGCGGAGCCATCAGCCGGTCGGCCAGGAATGCCGCGCGGGCCATATAGCCGCAGTCTTCCAGAATGCTAATGAACAGGAACAGGAGTGCGATCTGCGGTACGAAGACAACCACCGCCCCGACGCCAGCGATCGCACCATCGACCAATAGCGAGCGCAGAATCCCCGGAGGGACAACACTGGCGACGAGATCGCTGAGCCATTGCTGCAAACCTTCGATCCCTGCCACGAGCGGACCGGCCCAGGTGTAGATCGCCTGGAAAATGAGCAACATGGTGAGTGCGAACACGAACACGCCCGCCACCTGATGCGTGAGGACCTTGTCGATGCGGTCGCTCACGGTCCGTTGTCGCCGATCTCTCTGTTCGACGACGTTCGTGAGCAGCTGGCGAATCCAATCATACCGGGTACGGGACTCCACAGCCGGAATCCGAATGCTCTGCTCCTGAAGCTGCTGCCGTGTCTGCTGGAGCTTCGTCGTGAAGTCGCGACCAGCGAGTCTGTTGAGTCGATGTTGCGCCTCGCCATCGACATCCATCAACCCGCGATAGACGAGGAAGTCGGCGGTGCCATCGGGCAATTCCGTCTGCAGTTGACTGACGGCTTGCGTGACTACCTCAGGTTGTGGAACTGGTGCGGCGGCCTTGCGCCCCGCTGCCCTCAGGATGGCAGATTTCAACTCGTCCACGCCGGTCCCTTTGGACGCGACCGTCGTGACCACTTCGATCCCCAACCGGCTGCGGAGACCATCCAGATCGATCTGGACACCACGTTCGCTGGCCGCATCCCACATGTTCAGGGCCAACACGATGGGAATTCGCAGATCGAGCAACTGCGTAAAGAGATACAGATTCCGTTCCAGATTGCTGGCATCGGCAACACACACGATGACCTGTGGTGCGGCGACCGTAGTGGTCTGTCCCAGCAACACATCGACCGCGACCATTTCGTCCGGCGAGCGCGGGGCGAGGCTGTACGTGCCGGGAAGATCGATCAGTTGCAGCGACTGCCCTTGATGCGACAGCTTGCCGATCTTGGCTTCGACCGTGACCCCAGGGAAATTGCCGGTGCGGACATTCTGACCTGACAGGGCATTAAAGAGCGTGCTCTTCCCGGTGTTGGGATTCCCAATCAGGGCGACGGAAAGCGGGCCGACATGCGTCATGTGTCTGCGTTTCGACGTCTGCGGCGAGTCAGGCCTGCGGAAGTTGTTGGGAGGGATGATCGTGTTCCGAGGATCGCATGGATTCGCGTGTTGGCGGCGGACTCAAGTTTCAGTTCACGCGGTCAATATGCACTCGGGCGGCTTCCTGCTTCCGCAGGGATAGCCGATAGCCCCGCAGCGAGAATTCCAGGGGATCGCCGAGTGGTGCCTTGCCGAGCAGTTCCATCTCTTCCCCTTCCAGAACACCCATTTCCATGAGCCGCGAACTGATGCTGTCGTGGCCCACAATGTCGACAACGATAGCCCGTTCACCGACCGACAAGGTATCGAGCGTGGTCATGGCAGCCAGCCGTTCGCTCACAGTTGGGAAAACCAAGACCCGTCTCAGGCAGGCTCAACGAGCACCATGGTCCGGGCATCGGGCCGAAAGCTCAACCGCTGTCCGTCGATCGCGATCAACAACGGCGTTCCTTCACGCAGCATCTGGACAGTCGCCCCAAGTCGCAGACCAAGTTCCTGAAGCCGTTGGACGAGATCCAATTGGCCATCCAGATCAACAACGCGACCGGTTTCGCCAGAGCGGAGGGTTTCCAGGGGAAGCATGGCGGGACTCACACGGAGGGAAAATAGAATTGAGACTCAGTCTCAACATCGGAATTCTAGCCAGCGTAATCGGAAGATTCAAGCAAGAATTGTTGGGTTTCCGGGGATGGAGAACGGAGAATCGAGGATCTAGAAACGGGGTGGGAGCAAAGCAGTTTCCGAGGACGGATTCACAATGGTGAACTGACGCAAGTGACGTTTCCACAATTTCTTACAATCCGGTGAATGCGAGGTTCACTTCCCGCAGCCGGGTGAGGTGGGCGAACAACTTGGGGACGTCGGCGAGTCTTAACTGATTCGGGCCATCGCTCAGGGCGGCATCAGGGTTGGGGTGGGTCTCCAGGAAGACGCCGTCGCAGCCGCAGCCGACAGCCGCGCAGGCGAGAGCCGGGACCATCTCGCGCGCTCCGCCCGTGGTGGCTCCACCAGGACGCTGCACGCTGTGCGTCGCGTCAAAAATGACCGGGCAACCCATCGCCTGCATGATGGGAATACACTGCATATCGTTGACCAGGCGACCATATCCAAATGTGGTCCCGCGTTCGGTCAGCAGGATGTCGTTAAGACCGGCCCCTTCGCATTTGCGGACGGCATGGATGACATCTTCCGGCGCTACGAATTGCGGCTTCTTGACATTCACGATGCGACCATGCCGAACAGCAGCTTCGGCGGCGGCGATCAGTAGATCGGTTTGTCGCGCGAGGAAGGCGGGGATCTGCAGGATCGAGCAAACCTGGGCGGCTGGCTCGGCTTGTTCCGGGGTGTGAATGTCGGTCGTGACCGGCAGCCCAGTAACGTCGCTCACCTTGGCGAGAATCTCCAGGCCTGCTTCCAGACCAGGACCGCGAAAGCTGCTGAGGCTCGTCCGGTTCGCCTTATCGAAGCTCGACTTGAACACGAGTTGATAGCCATGCGCGGCGGCGAGATCGGCGAGCGTCTTGGCCGTCTCCAGGACCAAGGCCTCACTCTCAATCACGCATGGTCCGGCGATGAACAACAACGGCTGTCCGCGACCGCAACGCGCTGCGCCAATCGAAACCGGGGTGGTGGCCATGGTGAGTTACCTTGTGGAGGCTGTTGGCGATTCGCCGTTAGCTGTTGGCTTTCAGCTCTTGACTCTGGACTCTCAACTCTCCGCTTTCCCTCGCTCGATGCGGTCTTTCCCCACCCAGGGACGCAGCACTTCGGGTACGACGACGCTGCCATCGGCCTGCTGGAAGTTTTCGAGAATGGCAATGATCGCCCGAGCGACAGAGACCGCCGTGCCGTTCAGGGTGTGGACGAACCGAGTTCCTTTCCAGTCATTCGAACGACAGCGAAT
>JAGQQB010000352.1 GCA_020426425.1 Planctomycetaceae bacterium
TACGGGCGAAGGCGGCGGCGATGCCGTAGTAGTTGTCCTGCGTCCAACGTTCAAAGGGATGGTTATGACACTTTGCACATTGGATGCGAATCCCCAGGAACAGCTGCGCGGTGGTTTCGACCGCATCACTCGGATCGCGACTGGCGCGCCAATAGTTGCTCGCCGGATTCTCAAACACGCTCCCCTGCGCGGTCAGCAGTTCCCGCGCGAACTCGTCCATCGGCTGATCATGCAGCACACCGGCGTAGATCCAGCGCAGGAATTTGTGGACCCCCGGACTCTTCAGTTTGTTGCTATTCACCCGCAAGACATCGGCCCATTTGAGGGACCAGTACGCTGCGTAATCTGCTGATGCCAGCAAACGGTCGACAAGCAATTCGCGTTTGTTGGGTGCTGCGTCAGCCAGGAATGTGGTGGTTTCGTCCAACGTCGGCAGGCGGCCAGCCAGATCGAGCGTTACACGGCGGAGATACTCGTCATCGGTGCAGAGCTCGGCAGGCGGGATCTGCAATTGCAGCAGTTTGGCGTTCACCAGTCGATCAATAAAACCGTTTGCTTCAGGTTCGTTCCAAGCAAACCCGGCGACATCTTCCAGGAAGGTGAAGTAGGCCGTGTCCATCTTGTCGAGATACCGGGCGAGAATCGCGGTTTCACCCCGTCCTTGCTTTTCGACAAGCCCCTGCTCGTCAACACTCGCGACCGGTTCCGCTGAGGAACTGAACACGGTGAGTGAGGTCAAGTCACGGATGCTTCCATCACTGAAGTATCCGTGGACATACAACTGCTGCCGGGTTCCTGCCGCCTGAAACACCCGCTTCTTCGGATAGACCTCGATGCGCTCCAGCGTAGGCTCATCTGCCTGACTCAGCGGCATCCCTTCAGCAATCCATTGCCGCAATACCTGATGCGCAGGGCCACCGCGCCGCAACCGCTTGCCGCCAGCATGGGCCACTTCCATCAGCGGTTTCGTCAGCAGCAACGATTCATCTGGCTGCATGATATTGGTGCGGCGTCCCTGATATTCGGTCCGCAACGTGAGGACATCGAGGGGAGGATCGTAGCCGCGCAGTGAGAGTCGGAATCCCCCCTTACCCGAGGGCGAACCATGACAGGCACCCATATTGCAGCCAGCCTGCGTCAACGCCGCGAGCGTTTCGTGTTGAAAGCTGATGGGCGATGGCGCATCCATCCCGACCACGGTGATCTGGACCTGGGCCGTCTCCGCATCGTGCTGGATGGCCAATGTCGTCTGGCCGTTGGCGATGGGGATCACCACGCCATCTTCGACAGTCGCGATCGTCGGGTCCTGCGAAACGATGCTCGCCAGATGCGTCACATCGAGCACTGCTGGCGTCCCGACACCGGCGCTGACAACCAGCTGTTGCCGCGCACGCCCCCCTGTCAACGTGAACAATGCAGGGGAGACTTCCAGGGCGGCGGAAGCCGACGTCGCCTGCAACAGGAACAAAAGCAGGAGTATGAAGGTTCGCATCGCAACTCCTCGATGGGATGGAATCTGCCCGACTCCCAAGCAAGGAGGTGGTCTCACGTTGGGGCAGGGGGAAGGGGACCAGCATGAATCGGTCCAAGTTGATAAGTATCGTATCCAGGGGACAATATTCAAGGCGATCTGTGGGATTTGTCCGCGTCTCCCGCATGTGGGTGAATCCCGGAGAGTTCTTTGTCGATGTGTTTCCCGACGAGCACTCGTGCTGCCTTCGGCGTTTCCATGCAAGTGCCGGCCTGAGTCAATCAGGCGAGTCGGCGGTGCATCAGCGAAGCACATGGCCGCGTAAGCTGCAGCACTCTGCTGATCGCGCGTCGGTCCGGTCTGCTGACCGATCAACTCACGCTTCCATCGAAACAGTCGATTCGGTCCCGACTCCCCCAACCACCGACAGCTCACTGGCAACATCGTGCTCAACCAACTAGAACCCAAGCCACACACCACTGGAACTCTCAGCAAGGAGCTTACCGCATGTCATCGCGCCGGGTGCTTTGGTTGTTACTGGGTTGGATCACCTTGCTTGCCGCTGGAGAAGCCGTCGACGCGGCGGATCGGCCGAATATCATTCTGGTAATGACCGACGACCAAGGGTATGCGCCGGTGGGTCGGCATGGACACCCCTGGCTCAAAACGCCGAACCTGGACACGCTGTACGACCAGAGCGTGCGGTTCACCCGGTTTCTCGTCAGCCCGACGTGCTCTCCCACCCGGTCGGCCATCATGACCGGGCGACATCCGATGCGGAACGGCATCACGCATACCATTCTCGAACGGGAACGGATGACGCTCGACGCCACGATCCTGCCGCAAGTGCTCGCGCAGGCTGGTTACCAATCGGGCATTTTCGGCAAGTGGCATCTCGGGGATGAAGAACCGCATCAGCCGCATATGCGCGGCTTCGACGAAGCGTTCATTCATGGCGCCGGCGGGATTGGTCAGGCCTACAACTGCAGTTGTGCTGATGCACCAAACAACAAGTATTTCGATCCAGTCATTCGGCACAACGGCTCGTTCGTGAAGACCTCCGGCTTCTGCACTGATCTGTTCTTCACCGCCGCGCTCGGCTGGATGAAGCAGCAGCATGCTGCCGGCCAACCCTTCTTCGCGTACATCGCGACGAATGCGCCGCACGGTCCGTTTATCGCCCCGCCAGAGAATGCGAAACGCTTCACCGACCTTGGCTTTGGTGAACAGCAGGCGGGCTTCTACGGGATGATTGAGAACATCGACGAGAACATGGGCCGACTGCTGGCCAAGCTCGATGAATGGGACATGCGGAAGGACACGCTGCTCATCTTCATGTCCGACAACGGCATGACTGGCGGCGGCTCGGGAAAACCAGGCAAGGCGATGGGACACCTCCCCGATGGCACGCCGATGTATCCTTACAACGCCGATATGAGAGGGCTCAAAGGGAGTCCCGATGAAGGAGGCGTGCGCGTGCCGTTCTTTGTTCGCTGGGAGGGGCACTTCGATGGGGGCCGCGACGTCGACCGTATCGCCGCGCACATCGACATCCTGCCGACGCTGGCCGACATCACCGGTGCGACACTACCTGAGAACCAGGTGGAAGGCCGCAGTCTGCTGCCGCTGCTCAAGGGAGATGCGGGCGACTGGCCGGACCGCTATCTGTTCACGCACACCGGTCGCTGGAAGACTGGCGCGAACCCGGACGACTTCCAATGGAAAGGCTTCGCCGTCCGCACGCAACAGTATCGATTCGTGAACAACGACTCGCTGTACGACATGCAGGCAGACCCCAGTCAGACCAAGAACATCATCGCCGATCATCCCGAAGTCGTCGCCCAGCTGCGGTCAGTCTACGACGACTGGTGGAAAGGGACACGCCCCCTGATGGTCAACGAAACCGCCGAAATGTCCCCGGTGAGGCCGTTCCACGAGTTGTATCGCCAGCAATCGGAATCGACCGGCATCCCCGCATGGACGCCGCCGAAGCTGTGAGCCGTGTGTGGGGGGGGAGAATATGGGAGTTGGGAGTGGGGCGACACGTCACGTCGTACCCAACTCAACCTTCAACCTTAGACGCTCAACGTCTCAACGGTCGCGCAGCGACACTCAACGTTCAACGACACAGGGGGCTAACGCCCCCCGCTCGCCAATAGTCGTCTCAACGCTCAACGGCAAAGCGAGCAAGCAGACTCAGCACGAGCTTGCGAAACCGCGGCTCGGCCGCGTGGGCCATCGCGAGCACTTCCTCGCCGCTGGCGATGTGCGGCACATCCGGTGTGCATTCATTGGTGATGGTGGCGAGGCCGACCGTGCGCACGCCGCGTTGACTGGCCGCGAGCATCTCCGGGATGCTCGACATCCCAATCGCGTCGCCCCCCAGTTGGCGAAACATCCTCAGTTCCGCCCGCGTTTCGTAGTTCGGTCCCGGCA
>JAGQQB010000353.1 GCA_020426425.1 Planctomycetaceae bacterium
CTGAAGCCGCATCTCCCCTTTACGTCACCGCAGCGCTACTGGGATCTGTACGATCGGGACAAGATCGAACTCGCCCCCAATCCGTTCCCGCCGCAAGGAGTGACGCCGTTCTCGTTGACCACTTGGGGAGAAATGCGGGTGTATGCTGGGATTCCCGCGAAAGGAGACGTCACAGGAGATCAGGCCCGGTTGCTCAAGCATGGCTACTACGCCTGCGTCAGTTTCACCGATGCCAACGTCGGCAAACTACTCGCCGAACTGGACCGCCTGAAAATTGCCGACAACACCATCGTCGTGCTGTGGGGCGACCATGGCTGGAAACTGGGTGAGCACAATTGCTGGTGCAAGCACACCAACATGGAGAACGATGCGAACGCTCCGCTGATCATTCGGGCGCCCGGTCAGAAGACGCCTGGGAAGTCGACCCGGGCGCTGGTCGAGTTTGTCGACATCTATCCCACGTTGTGCGATCTTGCCGGACTTCCCAAACCACAGCATCTCGAAGGTTTGAGTGCGGCACCGCTGCTCGACGATCCCGAGCAGCCCTGGAAATCAGCCGCGTTCAGCCAATATCCTCGCGGACAAGTGATGGGCTATTCGATGCGGACCGATCGCTATCGGTTCACGAGTTGGAAGAACAGGCGGACTGGCGCCGTCGAGGCGGTGGAATTGTACGACCACGAGCAGGATCCACAGGAAAACAAGAATCTCGCGATCCAGGAGGATCAGAAGTCATTGGTCACACAACTGCAGCGACAACTGGACGAGCAGTGGCCCTCAGCCCAGCAGTGACTGTTGCTGGCCCCCGCGGTGCAGACTCCCCCGGGCGGGAATCTGAGGGGGCAGCACTGATGAATTCCCAGCGCTCTTGCACTTCGCGGAGCGATTTGAAAGAACTCGATCTGCACTGTTTCCCATTCACGTTCTAACTGACACTGTCAACAAGTTCTCATGCGCGTTCTGTCCGGCATCCAGCCTACCGGTCGTTTTCACTGGGGCAACTACTTCGGCGCGATCAGGCAATACATCGCGCTGCAAACGAACGAGCAGGCGTTCTACTTCATCGCCGACTTACATGCGCTGACCACCGTGCATCGTCCGGACGATTTGAAGATGTACACGTGGGAGGCCGCGCTCGATCTGTTGGCGCTGGGGCTCGATCCCGCACGCGCCACGCTCTTCCGACAATCCGATGTCCCCGAGGTAACCGAACTCACCTGGCTGCTGATGACCGTCACGCAGATGAGCCTGCTGGAGAAGTGTCATGCGTATAAGGACAAGATCGCCAAAGGGCTACCCGCCGATGCGGGTTTGTTCACGTATCCAGTCCTGATGGCCGCCGACATTCTCGCGTACGACAGTGACCTCGTTCCGGTCGGTCAGGATCAGATTCAGCATATCGAAGTCACACGGGATCTCGCGCAGCGATTCAATCATCGCTTCGAGTCGGATGTCTTCGTGCTGCCGAATCCCCAGGTGCTCGACTCCTCAGCCAAGGTGCTGGGGACGGATGGGGAAAAGATGTCGAAGAGCTATGGCAATACGATCGAGATCTTTCATCCAGCTAAGAAGTTGCGTAAGAAGATCATGTCGATTAAGACCGACTCGACGCCGGTGGAAGACCCCAAAGATCCCAATGCGTGCGCGGTGTTCACCTTGTTTCGATTGTTCGCCGACCAAGCCGAACAACAGGCACTGGCCGAACGCTATCGCGCTGGAGGCATGGGCTACGGTGAGGCGAAACAGGCGCTGTTTGAACAGGCTGAAGCATACTTTGCTGAAGCGGTTGCCCGTCGTGAGCAATTGGCGGCCGCCCCAGATCGTGTCGAGGAGATTCTGCAGGCTGGGGCCGCGAGTGCGCGATTGAAGGCCAGGGGGGTTCTGAATCGAGCTCGTGCAGCGTGTGGCTTGGGTTAACTTGCCGCTGGGCCCCTCTCCGATGGGGCCAATTCGCACACAGTAGACACTCGGATCGTATGTCGTGGTGGAAGTCCCGTAGGCTCAGGTTCCCAGGCGGTGTGTAATTCCCACGAGCGGTGATTTGCTATTCTGCCGATCGCTGCGGTGAGACGGTGCAGTTCAGTATCTACGTGAAGTTATCGCGAAGCCGCAACGTGGCAAATTACTGCATTCTTAGCAGCACGGAAGGCCGTGATCTGCAGTGGTTCTACCTGCCGTTGATGCGACTTGATTCATCACTTTATTCAGCTTGTCGTAGATTGCATCACTGCAATCCCTTGCCGAGGCGACCGACGACATCTTACAGTGTTCAGTCATGCCGGCGCCATGGGAGGTAGTTCGAAGATGCTGGAGTATGATTGGGAGAATAGCGTGGGGTATTGGATCTGCCTCACATCCCACGAGTTTCGCAAGGCGCTGGGCCACCTGATGTCGAAAGAGGGAATCACCCTTCGGCAGTGGGAAGTCTTGGCTTGTCTGTCGGCGCGGGAGTGCTGTTCCCAGGCGGAGTTGGCTGAGTATCTTTCTATCGAACCGCATACACTCGCCGGCGTATTGAAGCGGATGCAGGAGGCTGGTCTGTTGGAACGGCGCAGCTGTCCAGATGACAGGCGTCGCAATCGCATCTTTCCTACAGCAGCAGCGTCGGAGATTTGGGATCGGGTGGCCCATGTCTTTCGGATGATGCGACAGGAAGTGGTCGCTGGCATCTCTGCCGAAGAACTCGCCACGCTCAAGCTGCTGTGTGGCAAGCTGCGGGAAAACATCAGTCGAGTGGCCGAATCGCAGAATGGCCGCCATTCCTCTGATTCAGACGACGGTGAGTGCGAGTAGTTTGCGAAGGCCAGGTGTATTCGGATGGATCTCGTAGGGCAGCGACCTGCCAGTGGGCGTTGGTTGCTGCTGATTGCAGGGACCACCATCTTCCGCGCACCTTGTGATCGCTCAATCCGCGCGAAATCCCCCCATTTTTCTTGATCCTTTTGCGCGAAATCGCGTTTTCCCCATGTCCTGCCACCATGCACGTTGCATATTGGCAACACAGGGAGACCCTGCGCATGGGCGAGTTCATTCAGATTGTGACATCGATGCCGGTTGTGCCGTTCACGGTGCTGCTGGGGTGTTGTTCACTGTATTGGCTGACTGTCATCGCAGGGGCGGTTGACGTTGAACTGTTCGACGTCGACATGGACATCGATTTCCCCGACGAGCCATCACTGGCGGACTGGGGGATGGTCGGTTTGAAGTGGTTCAACCTGGGGGATGTGCCGCTGGCCGTCTGGGCCAGTGTATTTACAGCCAGTGGTTGGCTGGCGGCCAATGTCTTTGATCGTGATCTGGCCCTCACAGGCGGCACGAACAGCGACCTGTGGCTGGCCATCCTGCGCGATGGAGCGATCGGTGTCTTCGGCGCGAAAGTCCTGACACAACCATTGAAGGGGCGACTGAAACATCGGGAGCCAAATACGATCGCGTTGTTGTTGGGACAGCACGTGGTGATTACCTCGACCGAGGTCACGCCAGAGTTTGGAACCGCCGAATATCCGACTTCCGAGGGAGCACCTTTGAAGCTGAATGTACGTGTCGCCTCAGGGCGTCTCGAACGCGGCCAGACGGCACAGATTGTGAATTACACCGGAGCGACTGACTTGTACGAGGTTCAGGCGATCAACGGCGATCCAAGGACGTAATCCGTCCTCGTCATCTGCCCGTGCCTCGATTCGGCAATAAAACTGAAATCACAGATTCCCCATCGCGTGGAATCTCCAACCGCAACACCACGAAAGGTGTTCCTCATGGAAGCATTCATCGTCACAGGCGTGTTCGCCGTTCTGGCCATCGTGGGCTTTCTGTTTATCTTGTCGCGGTTCTATCGCAAGGTGGGACCGGAAGAGGCCTTGGTACGGACCGGTGTCGGTGGGATGCAGGTCACATCGGGTGG
>JAGQQB010000354.1 GCA_020426425.1 Planctomycetaceae bacterium
GGTGAATTCTAGGCTCGTTGACCACGACTGGACCTGCGCGAGCCTTTCCGCCGGAAAGGCTCGCGTTCTTTTCGCCCCAAAGGTTTCCACATCTTCAGGATTCGTTGTTCATGAAAACTACTCAGACACTGCTCTGTTCCCTGGCACTCTTGATCGCCGCTGGCTGCGGCGGCGGCGGCGACTTGGACTATGGACCACTGGGGACACTCTCGGGAAAGGTGACTTCGGGAGGCAATCCAATCACCGAAGGAACCATCGTCCTGGAGAAGCAAGGGGGTGGCGGGTCAGGAGGCGCGGAGATTCAGTCAGACGGGACATTCACAGTGACCGACAAGATAGGTGGAATTCCTGCGGGTACCTACAAAGTCGCCTTCTTTCCGCCCACTGTCGAGGTGGATGAAGGCCCCAACAGCCCTCCCAGCACCGGCTTCAAGGATATGCCCAACCTGCCGGAGAAGTACCGTACTTTTGATACGAGCGGTTTGACCGTTGAGATCAAGGAAGGCAAGAACACACACGATTTCGACCTCGTGCCGTAAGCGGCAATCCTGCTCCGCTCGACCAAATTGTTTGCAACTTAGTGCGACCGCTGAATTGGCAACTCCAGGCAGGCTCTTCGTGAGAGGAGACCTGCCTGTGTTTTCATAAGGACTCCCATGCCCCCGGGACGTAAGACGGTATTTGTTGGTACTGGATTGCTGGCGGCAATACTGGTCGGTCTTGCCCTGCTTGTTCCAACCAGTCCCGATCGCCCTTCCCAACCCGCATTGCCGTCGCTGGCAGACTGTCAGCAGGCTCTGCAACGGCAGAATTGGAGCAAGGGCGCACAGTTGTGCCGCGAAATCCTGAATGAGCAGCCCGAATCTGTCCCGGCCCGTCTGATGTTGGGCCAAGCCGAATTCATGCTGGGCGATCTCTCACAAGCAGTTCGCACCCTGGACCAACTCCCCGACACCCTCAGTCCCGATGTCATCTCCGGGCATCTGCTGGCCTGCGATCTGTTGTTGCGGATGGGGCGAGTTGAGGAGTCAAACCAGCGGCTGCAGAAGCTCCAGGGTGTATCGGCGCAAGCTCGCGTTCAACGTGCCCGACTGTTGAGTCTGACCGGTCGCTTCAATCTCGCTGCTGAAGTCCTGCTGACCACGCTACAAGACCCGCTCCCCTACCAGCATCTGTATTGGGTCGCGTTTCCAGAGACAGTCTTGAACAAGCAAGCCGCCGACCAGTTGCAAGCCTGGAAGAAGGCTCAAACGCCACCAGACTCCTGGGTACTCATCGGCCTGGCTCGGTACGCACTCGCGGAGAACAGGCCTGAAGAGGCGATTCAGGAACTGTCGTCACTGCAAACGAACGATCCCGCATTTCCCGTTGCCCAGGGACTGCTGGGCAAAGCATACCTCGATGCCGGTCAAGATGATGAACTGAGGCAGTGGGCAACCTCACGAGAACTCACTTCTGAATCCACCTCGGAAACGTGGAATGTCATCGCTCAAATCGCATTGCAGCAAGATGATCGACCAGGTGCGATTCGTGCCTTGCTGCAAGCATGTCAACTCGCCCCATACAACCAAGATGCCGTCTACCAGCTGGGACAGTTGTTGCACCAATCCCCACTGACCGAGGAGGCCAAACGATTCTCCACCTGGGCGACCAATCTCAGCCGCTTGCGTGCACTCGTCTCCGGCCTTGCTGACAACGGCCTTGAAATCGACGATGCGGTTGAAATCACCCAGTTGCTGATCCAACTGGATCGATTCGCCGAAGCACAAGCGTGGTGGGGCCTCATTCAACAAGCCGATCCCCAACACAGCGAGTTGCCCAAACTACAGCAGATCCTGCAACAACAATTAGTGAGTTCGAGCGACGCCCGTATTCCGCTCGTTCCAGACTCGCTGCTGGAGCAGTTTCCCCTGCCCAGTTTCTCGGCACCGACCGCACCATCAAATGTGGCTCACGTCTCTCCAGTACATTTTGACGACCGTGCACACGAATTCGGTTTGAACTTCCGCTACGAGAACGGCCATGATCCCACACAGACGCCCATGCTGATGCATGAGTTCACGGGCGGCGGTGTCGCCGTCCTCGACTTTGATCGAGATGGATGGCCAGAGCTGTACTTCCCACAGGGTGGCCCACGCCCACAACAGCAAGGACCACTTGTCGATGAACTCCTGCGCAACGAAGGGGGCATCCTTGTTCGAACTGTGACTTCATCAGCGCGCATCGACGAGCGGAGTTACTCTCAAGGTGCCGCGGCAGGCGATCTGAACTGCGATGGATTCCCCGACCTGTACGTCGGAAACATCGGCTCGAACAGCCTCTGGATGAACAACGGAGATGGCACATTCTCCGCCATCGAGACCCCGTTCGACACGGTGACCGACTGGACAACAAGCTGCGTCATGACCGATCTCACCGGCGATGGCCTGCCTGACTTGTACGACGTCAACTACCTCCAGGGAGACGACGTCTACACAAGATTGTGTCAGGACAAGGAGCAGAACGTCCGGTCGTGTCGGCCCACGATATTCGAAGCGGCTCCCGATCGCTTCTGGGAGAACTCGGGCACCGGAACTTTCGTCGAACAATCCTTGGCACGGGGACTCACTGCGCCACAGGGACGTGGTCTGGGCATCGTCGTTTTTCGTGATGCGCCCACATCGACACCCAATATCTTCATCGCCAACGATGGGGAGGCCAACTTCTTCTTCGAGTCAGTTGCCGAGTCCCCAGCGCATTTCCAGGAAGCCGCACTCCTCAACGGATTGGCATTCGATGCACAGGGCAAAGCTCAGGCATGCATGGGTATCGCGGCAGGAGAACTTGCGGACACTCCTGAAACCGCACTGTTCGTCACCAACTACTATCAGGAATCCAACACTCTGTACGCGCCGAACCGATCTGGCACGTACGATGACAAAACACGTGAAGCCCAGTTGCGCAGTCCCAGCCTGGATCTGCTTGGATTCGGCAGTCAGTTTGCCGACCTGAACCTCGATGGGATCCTCGACCTGTTCGTCGCGAATGGCCACGAAGGCGATTACCGGGATCTGGGCATCCCATTTCAGATGCGACCGCAGGTGTTTCTAGGAACGCCCGGGGGAAAGTTCCAAGAATCGGACACCAGCGACCTCGGCAAGTATTTCCAGGGCCAATACCTAGGCCGTGGGGCGGCGACGTTGGACTTCAATCGCGATGGACGCCCCGATGTCTGTGTGACGCATCTGGACCAACCCGCGGCACTGTTGATCAACTCCTCAACCGACAACGGACACGGACTCTCGGTCTGGCTTGTGGGTACGCAATCGAGCCGCGACGCGGTCGGCGCACACGTTGAAGTCTCATCTGGAACGCAGACGTGGACGCGACAACTCCGTGCAGGGGACGGATACCTGTCCAGCAATCAGCGCTCGCTTCACTTCGGGCTTGGTTCGACACAGGTCGTGGACTCGATGACAATCTCTTGGCCCTCTGGTCAGGTCACGAAATACCCCAGACCGATCTCGGCGAATGGTGATTACATCGCCGTCGAAGGGAGCACAGAGCTATGGGCGGTCCAACCCTGACAGCAGGCTCTCACCACGGAACACAAATGCCATGACTCTGCACAGTGCGCAGATTCAACGCTGTCGACGACAGTCGGAACCAGCGGTCATGCAACATTGCCCTCTCGCGACACACCAACCTGACGACTGCGTCGCCCCAGATCGTCGAAGAAGTCGCGGAACCGTCAGTGCCGAAGTACCAGAAGTCCTGACACGCTCACGCTGAGCCAGGATCGAGGACGGAGGAGCGAGCTTCAAGAACACCGATTCCAAGAAGATGCCCCGCCCAAGACAACACCCTGCCCCCCGAGGTCAGCGTGCAAAACGAACT
>JAGQQB010000355.1 GCA_020426425.1 Planctomycetaceae bacterium
CCAACCTACGATGTCGCAGCGCTCAACCGGGGACTGCGCGAAGAAGGTCTCGCGCTGGCCGCGACCTTGGGACCGACCGAGGTGACCAACTTTGTGCCCCCTGCACATCCATTTCAGATCAGCGACTTGTGGAACAACCCGCTGATCACGGTCCCGGTGATTGTGCTGTTGATCCTGTGGTTCGGCTGGTTGCTGTACCGAGCGGCGCAGAACGTGGATGTGGCGGAAAGGTAGTGGCTCAGCCGGAGACCATTCATGTGCATGGCACTGCCACCAGGGACGGCGGAAACGGCAACGTCCCGCCGAAATCGGGTCGGCGGGACGCTGTTTGAGACGACAGGTAACCGCAGATCCGGTGAGCAATCGGAATTGCAGTTGCTCAGCCGTTCCACGGGCTTCCATTCCATTTCGCTGGACCAGCGAATGTCCGGTTCTGCAATGGCTTTGAGCTGTTCGGCACAGCCGCGATAGCCATCACGCGGGGTTTTGAAACTGGTTTGCTGATGCACGACCGCTGGTAGCGACGACATGCGCCCCCATCACAACGATGCCGCCAACCAGCATCCGCCAGCTCAACCAGATCTCGCTACAGCAGCGGCTTCGGCACGCGGATCAGCTTGCCGGGCTTGCCCTTCGCTCCTTCTTCGGCGGTTCCGAAGACTGTCACGAATGCATGGCCTTTGTTGTCGAACGTGATCGCTGTCGGCTTGTCGAGTTCCAGCACCTTGCGCGTGGTGCAGGCGCCATTCTCAATGGTCAGTTCGAACAGGCCGCCCTGCTTGGTGTCGGCCCAGGCGAAGTCGGTCGCATACAATCTGCCAGTAGCCGGGCTGTAAGCGAGACCAGTGATGTCAGACAGACCCGTCTTGTACTGCTGCTTTAGCTTGCCGGTCTTGGCGTCATACACCAGCAGCAGGCTGTCGCCCAGCACGCTGATTTCCCCCATCTGACCAACGACCAGATCGCCATCGGCATTTACCGTGATGCCACAGGGGGCATCGACTTCGACGTCCTGCTTGGTCGCGATGAAGGGCTGCAATTCACCCGGCTTATCCCCTTCAAGTTGCGACCGCAGGATCCACCCCTTGGTGTCATCGCCATTGGAGGTGATGTGGATCGCCTGATTGGTGACCGCGATCCCGTAGAAATTCCCTTCCCCTTTTTCGGACGCGTCACCTGGCTTGATTGGTCCCAGCGTGTACGTCGCGGCATCTTCCGCTTGCGACTTTTCTGGTGGCGTGGCGGCGATCTCGTAGATTCTCACCAGTTCTTCGGCATCAGGTCGGCTGCCATCGGCGACGATCAGGTGCTCGCCATTGAGAAAGGCGACTCCAAGTGGGCCAATGTCATACATCGGGCCTTTGCCATAGATGTCACTGGGATACTTACGGACTTCGAACGTCCGGGCCATCCCTTTCTTGCCTTCTTCCGTCTGCGGTGACAGCCGCAACACGCCTCGATGCTCAGCAACAAAGATGTGACCGGTCTCGGGATGGATCGCCACACCGGAGGGGTTGTCCAGATTGCCTGCGACAGATCGCACGGCCGGCATGCGTTTGGGCTGTGCATCATCGGCGGTCGCGACGCCAACGAACGCGAAGAGCGCGGAACTGAACGTAACCATCGGCAGGAAGTGTGGAACACGCGGCAACATAGGCTTTCTCCAAGAATCGTAAGGGGAGTGTGAGTCGCAATCGAGGGACCGTCTGCCGGCGGCAATCCGAGCGGCATCGTTCCACCTGCAATGGCATCCATGCACAGGCATGGTCCGCGGTGCAGACGACTTGCGATTCGGAACGGGGACCGAGGCGAGTGCTCCTGAGGACTCAAGCGCACCCGCCGCTAAGAGTCTGCCCGGTTTCGATCGTCGTCGCAAGCATGATGGTTCCGATCGAGGAAAAGGGTGTGCATCCTGACCGCGAGCCGAATACGGCGATCGCAGATTCCCTGGAAACCGATCTGTTCGTGTGACTCTGCGGTTTGCACTGTCTCGTGAGACTCTGCTACGCGTTCCCCATGTCGTGCATGCTCCGATGCTGCTCCACTTCGTGCGACAACATTGGCTGACCGTCAGCCAGCGCCTACACTCCGAAGTCACCATTCACTCTCTCTTCGCCCTGATCTTCCTTATGAGTTCCACGCGGTCCCTGACCAAAGCTGAAATTGAACAGTGCATTCCGCATCGTGATCCCTTCCTGTGGTTGGACGAAGTGGTCGCTTTAACCGAGACCACGATCCAGGCGCGGAAGAGTCTGCCGGAATCGCTCGACGTCTTTCGAGGACACTACCCTGACTTTCCGGTGTTGCCTGGGGTGCTGCAGATCGAAGCCGCCATGCAGGCCGGCGCGGTGTTGATTGCGCAACAGATCACGACTGGCAGCGATGAAGTCCCGGTCGCGACCAGGGTGAACAACGTGCAGTTCCGTCGCCTGGTCCGTCCTGGCGAGGTGCTCGACATCGAAGTCGAACTGGTGGAACGAGTCGCGAATGCCTTCTTTCTGAAGGGGAAGGTTTCGGTCGACGGGAAGGTGTCCGTCCGGCTAGAGTTTGCCTGCAGTGCCGCGAAGCCGGGGTGACTTCGTCCAACATTCCGACGATGGCGAACGTAACGATCTCGCGTCACTTCGCAGTGAAATCAGCACTCCCGGATACTGGAGGTTTGACTGTGACCGAGCATCAGCAACCTGTCACCGAGACACAACAACCCGTTGAGAGCATTCTGCGTCGACTCTTGCTCGGCAAGTTGCCACTCGAACATGAAACCGCCATGTTCGTCCTCGTGAACGTGCTCGACTTTCTGATGACCTACTGGATGTTGATGAATGCGCCGGACGGTGCTCGATTCGTCGAATCCAATCCGATCGCCGCGTTCTTCTGGCATCACTGGGGACCGGTGCGTGGCATGCTGTTCTTCAAACTGGCGATTGTCATCTTCGTCTGTGTTATCTCGCAGATCATCGCGATCCGGCGATTGGAGACCGCCCGCTGGTTGCTGCGTGTCGGCACATTGCTGGTTGCTGGCATTGTCATCTACAGCGCAACGCTGTATCTGCGGCATGCGTAGTTGGCGATTGGGGGACCGCATCTGCCGGCGGCTGAGACCTGGACCGTTGGTGGATCGCCAAAAACCATCCGCCGACGAGCCGCCCCGTTACAACCGTCACAGTCATCCTGGTCTGACGCAAATGTCCCGCTGCTGTATTGGAAAACGCTCCCCAGTCCACCTATTTTGACGACACAAGGAGGGCCATCCCCACTCTGTGAGGAACGACCGGATTGGCGAACATCCATAGGCGACGTTCGCTGGAACCACTTCCGGAAGCCGCTGCCCTTGGAGCGTACGATGAATCCTGTTTCGAAGTGTCGGCAGTTGTTGCGTACGTGGGTCACGCGGCGGCGTCAGCGGGTGCGGCGACCGGATTACGTGGAGTTCCTGGAAGACCGAGTGCTGCTGACCACCTTCACGGTGCAGAATCTGAACGACGCTGGCACTGGCAGTTTGCGTGAGGCACTTGCCGCCGCGCGCGATGACGCGAATACCGATGCCGATGTCATCGAGTTCGATGCCGGTCTCTCAGGTGCGATTACCCTCTCGACTGCGACGCTGGCGGTCGAGTCGGACGTTACCATCATGGGGCTTGGTTCGGGAAACCTATTGATTTCGGGTGACAATCAGTTCGTCGTGTTTGATGTCGCTTCTGGCGTCACGGCGACCATTCAGGATCTCACCGTTGCTCAAGGACGTGATGGGACCGATGCGATTCGTGGCGGCGGCATCGTCAATCAGGGAGATCTGACGCTGACGAACGTGATCCTCACCACCAACAACTCGCGTCGTGGAGCCGCATTGCTGAATGAAGGAACCGCCCAC
>JAGQQB010000356.1 GCA_020426425.1 Planctomycetaceae bacterium
GGCCAGCACTGGTAGAAGTTCGTCTGCGGTGAAGAATGCAAGATGCGGTTCTTCCCGGTGCGTTGGACCATCGGGATTGACAATGGAGATCCGCCGACCAGTCTCGTTGTTCTTCACCGTGTGGCGTTTACCGCGTTGCGGACGTCCGATGAGAATCGGGTTCGCATACAGGCGTTTGACCATTGAGCCGTCCCAGGTCGTTCGTCTGCAGTACGGCCCCGTGGGAAACGAGATGCTGTTGAAATATTCCGCGACAGTGGTCCAACTCAATGAGCGACGGAGCACTTCCAGTCCGCGATGTGCACGCTGTTGATTGTCGTCAATAGTGTCGGCCTTGAGCGGCGCGTTGTGAATCGCGAAGATGCTCGGCATCACGAGGTTTCCCTCTCCAGGAGAGTGATTGGATGAGTATCTATCGATTCCTGCGCGATTTGGATCGACGCTGGATCTTTTTGCTGATGGCGCTGGCGGTCGGGATTCCGATTCTGCTCGAGCTCGATTTCCCCGAGCGTCCGGGCGCTATGGCGCAAGCGGTGTTCGACGAGATCGAGAAACTCGAGGAGGGGGACAAAGTCCTGATGGCCTGGGACTACGATCCTTCCACCGAAGGGGAACTTGGGCCCATGGCGATGGCTTTTGCCCGGCACTGCTGTGAGAAGAAGGTCAAGATGTACTTTCTCACGCTTCTGCCGGTCGGGCCGCAGATGATCGAAAAAGCCGAACGCGAGGTGATCAAGGCGGACTTCCCCGATCTGGTCTACGGACAGGACTATGTGAATCTCGGCTACAAGTCAGGGTACGAGGGGGTCATTAAGGTGATTGTCACGGATTTGCGTGGCCTGTATACGACCGATGCTGGTGGGACCAACATTGATCAAATCCCCATGTGTCGCGACATCGAGAACATTCAGCAAATGGATCTCATCGTCAATGTCAGTGGCTCGTATCCTGGATCCAAAGAGTGGGTGCAATACGCGGTCACCCCCTACCAGGGGAAGTTGCGAATGGTTGCTGGCTGCACCGGGGTCCAGGCGACGTTGCTGTATCCTTATGTGCCGGAACAGCTCAACGGATTGCTGGGGGCCATCAAAGGTGGGGCCGAGTACGAAGCTCTCGTAGCCGAGGCCTATTTAGGAGAGAATCCACCAGAGAAGTATCAATCCGGCCGCAAACGAATGGGACCACAACAAATCGCTCACCTGCTGATGGTAGGGCTGATTGTGTTGGGCAACGTCGTGTTCGTGATGCAACGTCGATTCGAGGGCAACCGTGCCGCGTAACGACTCGCATGCCGAAGTGTGGCCAATCTGGGCCAACTGCGCCGTGAGCAACGGTAGCGTCGCGGCGCAAAACACGTTTCGACTCTGTAGCCTCTCCCATGCCCACGCGGTCGCGGGCCACACCCCGGCGGATTCAGATGTTTGAGTTTCTGATCATGATGGCGATGCTGCTGGCGGGGATACGTCTGTCGGCGTTCTTCAGCGGTTGTGAGACCGGCTTCTATCGGCTGAGTCTGCCGCGACTGGGAATCGATGCGCGGGCACAGGATCGGCAGGCGATGCGATTGTTGTGGTTTAGTCAGAATCCGTCGCAGTTTGTCGCGACGTGCTTGGTGGGAAACAACCTCGCCAACTACCTGACCACGGCCGCCATCAGTTGGAGCGTGGTCCTGTTCCTGGGGCATTCCAGCGAAGTTGGCGAGGTGGTCTCCACTCTGCTGTTCGCGCCACTCCTGTTCATGGCGGCCGAGGTGCTGCCGAAGAGTGTCTACTATCAGGTTCCGTACCGTCGACTGCGGCACGATGTTGGCTGGTTTCTGTGGGTCTATCGACTCTGCCTGCCACTCACATGGCCGCTCGTGAAGATCACGCAGCAACTGGAGCGTTGGTCGAGTCCTGGCAATGAGCCAGCGCAAACTGTCCTGGGACGCAACCGACTCGTCCAGTTAATGCAGCATGGCCAGCAGGAGGGAGTGCTGACCGACATTCAAAGTCGACTGGCCAATGGCTTGCTGCAATTGGCGCCCCAGCCAGCACATACATCGGTACTGCCAGCGAATCGGGTATTCGGCACGAGTGACGCGGCATCGCGGCAGGAAATGCTCCAATTGGCGAAGTCCTACGGAGTCAATGTGGTAGCGGTCGCTCATGAAGGGACGCATGACTGGTACGGCTACGTGCGCGTGCAGGAACTTGCCGCGCACTCCGGCAACCCGGTGATTCACCAGCTCCCCCAGATCCCGATGAAGACCAGCAAGCTTGAGGCGCTCAATCAATTGCGCATGCAACATGCCCCTTTTGGCGTGGTGGTTGATGGCGATCAGGTGCTGGGACTGATTTCGCGACAGGCGCTGGTGGAGCAACTCTTTCGCCCGCTCCCGGTCGCGACACTCTCCGAGTAATCCTTGTTACCGGGGCATTCGTGGTGGATGCAAGACCAGCCCCACGCAGTGGACGAAGCATCGGCGTGCAAGCGGCAATGCGCCGATCGGCAATGCCCACCTGTGAATGATTCACGTTTCCCGGCAAACCCGCAACTTGCTCTACCGCTTCGTTGCAGGTTGCGTCAGGTTCAGATAGGCCCTCGCATATCTCTTGCCCAACTCGCGGTACGCTTCAGCGCTGAAGTGTACCTTATCCCCCCGATGCCCCAAGCCGTCAGAGCTGACAAACGCCACGTGAGGAACGTGCTCCGGCAACTCCCGATGCGCTGTGTCGACCCGTCGTTTGTCTTCGTTCCAGGGAGATTCGGGAAACTGCCCCATCTGTCCTACGATGAACGGAACATCCGGTGCCTCCAGCTTCTGGCGAAAGCGACTGACGAGGTTCTGCAGCTTCGCCGCGTACTCGGGCGCGAGCTTTTCGTTCGCGTCGGACTCGCCCTGGTGCCACAGAATCCCCTTGAGCGTGCCATGGGGCAATGCTGCTTTTGCACGTTTGAGCATGTCGTCCCAAGGATGCGACTTGGTCTGAGCGTGGTACCCCCCGGGGGACCACGTGTCGATCGGCGAGCCTCCCACCGCACAGGGGATGAGTCCAATCGTGACGTCGGGATTCGCGTCTGCCAGTTCCATGGCAAAGGTCTTCCCCAAGCCGACACCGACCACGCCCGGTTTGTCAAAATGCAGCGGATCGACGGCAGGCACCCAGGCGCCCGCCTTGTCGAACATTAACACCCGAGGATGCGGAGTCTTGTCGGCTGCGGTCACTTTCCCACGACCAGCCATGTTCGACTGTCCCACGAGCAGATACAGGTGGAACTGTTCCCGCGACGGCAGCTTGACCGGCTCCTCGGCGGTCGTCTGGCGGGGCGACAACAACATGCCGAGCACGAGTAACCAAGTTCGAATTCGCATAAGTGGCTTCCTCAACTTCAGTCATCAGACACAGGACGCACCAACCGACCAGCAGAACCTATCTCCGTCCTGATGGTTTGGGACTGGTCTCGGGTTTTGAAATTTGAAGATCGGGTTTGTCTGACGTTACGTCACCTTCTCCAGCAGTGGCGCGATCACCGCCGCCGGGACGAACTGCTTGAGTTGATCTCGACTTGCCGCGCGGCCCATCAGGGCAATCTGTTTGATCAACGTGCTAGAGATATGCGAATACCGATCAGCGGCCATCAGGAAGACAGTTTCCAGTTCCGGAGCCAAGGTCTGGTTCGCCAGTGCCATGGTGAACTCCGCTTCAATGTCGGAGACCGTTCGCACGCCCCGCAGCATCACCGAGGCGTTGCATGTGCGGGCGAAATCGACGGTCAGTCCGGTGAAGCACTCCACGCGGACATTCGCGAGATCGGTAAAGATCTCCCGCATCAGATCCTGACGTTCTTC
>JAGQQB010000357.1 GCA_020426425.1 Planctomycetaceae bacterium
CAACACCATGGACTTGCTTAGTACGCTACAAGGCTCGCTGCTGGAGAACTTCTTTCCCGCTGGCTGGGATCTGGCGAAGATCGACCGCTGCATCGATGATGATCCGACGACAATTTCGCAGCGGCAAAGCTGGTGGCATCCGGAGTTTGAACTCTTTCCGTGTTCTTCGCTGGCGGACTTCGATTGCTATCTTGGCCACGAGATCGCCCAGACGATTCGCCGCGCCCGTGATGCCGGCCAGCGACTGGCGTTGATCCTGCCTGTGGGGCCGATGGGGATGTATCGCTGGGCGGTCTTCTTCCTCAAAGAGTGGGGCGTTTCGTGCGAGCATGTCTCCGGTTTCAACATGGATGAATGGAGCGACGCCGATGGGAATACACTCCCCTCCTCGAACCCCGGTGCGTTTCAATATGCAATGGAGCAGGCGTTCTATGGACCACTGGGAAAGCTAACGGTCCCCGAATCGCAGCGACACTTCGCGGTGAAACAGGTGCTACCCACCTATGAAGAACGGATCGG
Organism: Planctomycetaceae bacterium; assembly: GCA_020426425.1. Taxonomy (GTDB): domain Bacteria; phylum Planctomycetota; class Planctomycetia; order Planctomycetales; family Planctomycetaceae; genus JACKHO01. The sequence continues at coordinate 520 of JAGQQB010000357.1, forward strand.
TGAGATCTGCTCCGCTGGCGGTGAACTGGTGGTGATCTTCGGGATTGGCCGGGTCTGTCACATCGCCTTCTGGGAGCCGCAGTTCGCCGGCGAGTTCGAGTCCGAAGGGGAGTGGAAAACACAATCGCACCGCATCGGCGCGAAGCTGCATCCTTTAACCATCGAACAGAACGCGATCACCAGCTTCAAGAGCCGCACCACCTTGGTCCCGGCGTTTGCCAACACGATTGGTCCAGCACTGTTCACTTCAGCCGATCGAATTATTGGCGGGGCCGATGGCAGTCTGTCGCGCGGCATGATGTGGCAGGGGATGAGCTTGTGGATGACACTGCGTCATGAACCGACGCCATGGATTCCGTCGACCTACATGCCGACGCAGGCAGGGCGTTTGTTCTTCCTGGAAGAATTGGCCGGTCCGCTGGTCGCGGAGTGCAACTAACCCCGTACCCGATGCTGCCAGCATCGGAGTCGGTTGAAGGAGAAGTGAACATGCCCCTGTTAGAACGATGCCCATAACCTGATGCCACCTGCCATCGACCCTCCGCAGTATCCCCCAGCGTCGTTCATCGACCCCGCGACGCTCATGCAGATCGCGTCGCTCGAACTGCGGGCGAAGGCGGTGGTAGAGGGCTTCCTGACGGGGCTACATCGCAGTCCGTATCATGGGTTTTCCGTCGAGTTCACGGAGTATCGCCAGTATGTGCCGGGGGACGATCCGCGCTATCTGGACTGGAAGCTTTACGGTCGTAGTGATCGGTACTACGTCAAACGGTTCGAGGACGAAACGAATCTGCGGTGCTATCTGGTGCTGGATCAGAGTCGGTCGATGACCTTTGGCACGCTCGGTTACACCAAGGCGGATTACGCGCGAACGCTGGCGGCGACGTTCGGGTACTTCCTCACCAGCCAGCGCGACGCGGTGGGGTTGATGTCGTTCAGCGATGTCATCGAGGAATACATGCCGGCGCGGTATCGACCTGGCTGGCTGCGGCGGCTGATTGTCGCGATGGATCGGCCCGGTTCTGGCGCGGCGACCGATCTGAGCAAGGTGCTCGAAGAGGTCACGCTGCGTGCCAGCAAGCGAGGACTCGTCTGTCTGATCTCCGACTTCCTGACTGACGTGCAGGAACTGGGGCGACGACTGGCGTACCTGCGCTCTGGAGGGCATGAGGTCGCCGTGTTTCAGATCCTTGATCCCGCCGAGCTGAAGTTTGAGTTTCCTGAGCCAGCGCTGTTTGAAGACCTCGAGACCGGTGAGCAGTTGTATGTCGATCCAGAGGCCGCCCGGGAGGATTATCTGCGGCGACTGAACGCGCATCTCGATTCCGTCGACCGCACCTGTCAGGGGCTGGGCGTGCAGTCATCGCGGCTGGCGACCGATACGCCACTCGAACTCGCACTGGCTGATTTCCTGAAACTGCGGAACCAGGTGAGCGGAGCGCGGTTGTAACCGGTATGAGACAGTGCCGCTCACGACTGATCCACTGCGACCCGGCCCGGCGATGGCGGGGCTTTACACTGGCGGAGTTGCTCATCGCGCTCGCGCTGATCGTGTTGCTGGCGGCGGCGATCTTTGGTGCCGTCGCGATGTACGTTCGCCTGACCAGCGCGGGACAGCGACAGGTGCTCAAGGCGCAGATTACTCGGGCGGTGCTGCGGCAGATGCAGGAAGATCTTTCGGGCGTCGTCTTCACTGTGCCGCAGGCGGAAGTGGAGGAAGAGACCGATGACCTGAGCCTGATGAGCGACTCCACGTCATCCTCCTCGTCAGATGGAACAACGGACGACACAACTGATGCTGAAGAGATCACGCTGAGCGTCGAAGATCCCTCGACGCTCATTGCCAGCGAGGCCCTGGGACTGGTGGGGGACGCGCAAACGCTGATGCTGCATGTCAGCCGACCAGTCCATCCTGTCCGGCTTTCGACCACCTTGACCGAGCAGGCGGATCTGATGCTCAGTGACGAGAAGGTCGTCGCCTGGTTCCTGACCGGACCGGGTCAGTCAGGGTACGGGAGTCTGACGCCCGTCAACGCTCCCCTCGATGGATCAGAGGTGGTCGGCCTGTCCCGCATGGAAGGGGACCGCTTCACGCTCCAGCTCTCCGAGGATCAGGGGAGCGAGGAACAGCTCGCCCTGATGACACGGCTCCTCGCACCAGAGATTCAGCAGCTCCAGTTCGAATACTTTGATGGCACCAGTTGGCTGACGGAATGGGACAGCAAGGCGATCGGCCGATTGCCGCAAGCGGTCCGCGTGGTCTTCGGTCTGGTCCTCTCTGACCCCGGTCGCAACGTCGGCGGCTTTGGCTCGACGACCACAACCGCCCCAACGATCGAGTACGTCACGCACGTCCTCCGGCTGCCCCGACAGGCGCCGTACGTCGAGAACTACGGACTGTAAGAGGCTGTCGGCAATCAGCAGTCAGCCATCGGCAAAAAACCAATGCTGAAAGCTGACAGCCGAACGCTAAAAGCTTCTACTCCGCGAAATCGCCAGCGGCGACCACGACGATCCGGTCCAGCGAGATGTACTTCTTTAACGCGGCGGAGACGTCCGCCAACGTCAGGTTGGCGACGGCGGTCTCCTGCTTGCGGAAGAACGTCATGTCCCGATCGAGTTCCAGCGTACGGCACAGGATGCGGGTCAGTTCGCCATCGTCGGAACGATCGACCGTTTGCCGTTCCAGGTATCCCTTCTGGGCGAGGGCGAGTTCGTCCGCCGTGATGCCGTCGTCGATCAGCCGCTGGACTTCCTCTTTCATACAGGTCTCGACCTTGGCCATGTTGTCCGGGTTGGTGATCGCGTACATCAGGAAGCTGGTGCGCGGGTCTTCCGACGACGCGGTCAGGAAGGAGCCGACTCCGTACGAGAGTCCTTCCTGCTGCCGAATGCGGTCGCCCAGCCGCGACGACAGACCGCTGCTGCCGAGGACGTAGTTGCCAATCATCAGCGGTACGTAGTCAGGATCGCTGTCTTTGAGGGCGAAGACCGAACCGGCGAGATACGTCGCGTTCTCCTTGTCGGGGATGTTGATCGCCTCCCGCGACGCGGTGACTGCCAGGTCGCCACTGCGGGGGATGTGCGCGTAGGACTGACTTGCCTTCCACCCCTTCGTGACAGACTCAATCCAGGTGCGGGCGGTGGCGGGATCGAAGTCTCCCACGATGGCCAACTCGCCATGCTGCCCGCCGAGGAAGTCGGTGTAGACCTTCTGGACGTCTGCCAGTTGCACCTTCTTCCAGTTCTCGATCTGCTCCTCGACCGAGGCGACGTAGCGGACATCATCGGCCGGGTATTCGGGG
>JAGQQB010000358.1 GCA_020426425.1 Planctomycetaceae bacterium
GTCCAAACTGGCTTGGACGCTGTTCATAACAGATGAGACTCACACGAATTGTGGTCAGTGTGAATAAGCCCCAGGCCCCCGGGGCTGGCTCTTGCGCTGCGACTGAAAACTCAAGGGCTCGGTTGCCGCGAAATCGTGACAACCGAGCCCATGTATGGCAATTGTTCAGGTCGTGTGACACTTCACACGGTCAAAACATAATCAACTAGAACTCGCCGATGGTTTCCCCACCGTTACGGGTGCCAACGGCACGCCATGTATTCGTGTCCACATTCTCAGACACGAATCGGCATGAGCCATCGGCCAAGGCAACCTGTACGCCTCCAGTGTGGTAACTGCGGGTGTACATTACCTGATCCCCTGTTGTCCCAGAGCCGGTGCAACCTGGCAGACCGAACCCGGTGGTAGGTGCCTCACAAGTCCGGCAAATATCGTTCGCGGATGTATTCGGCGGAAGCTCAGTGCTGAACAAGGAAGAGTTGTGGTCAGCCCGCCAGTAGCGGCCCCTCCAGTCGCGGTGCGCTGTCGTTGTTTCTGGGACAACTTTGCACTCACCAAACATTACCGTATTTGATGTGCCGTCGATGACATCGCGGAAACGGACGCGAGACAGGTAGTAGAACATCCCGTTGGCATTCTTGGACTGATTCCCCGACTCGGACAACTTCTGGCTACCCGAGTTGCCCAGATAGTTTCCACAGAAACCATCATTCTTGTCCGGTGGCGGATCGCCGCCGCCATGCACGGTCGTCACCTTGGGAGAATATGGGTCCGACGGACACATCAACGGCGGGATGATCGAGTTCATCAAGTCGCTCGGCATTGCGCTGGACGCACGGGTCTCGAAATAAGGCGACACCTGATTGTACAACGGAGCCTGATCAATGAAGGGCAGCAGCAAGGGCATCCAGGACATCGCACCCGGATTGCCAAGGTTGCCGCCATGGTTGTTCATTCCATTGGCAATCGAACCAAATGGGAACGTGCTGTGCGTTTCATGGTAGTTGTGCATCGCCAGAGCAATCTGTTTGAGATTGTTCTTGCACTGGCTGCGGCGGGCGGCTTCGCGCGCCTGTTGCACTGCTGGCAGCAACAGCGCGATCAGGATCGCGATAATCGCGATCACCACCAGCAACTCGATGAGCGTGAACGCTCGTTGCCGGGAACGGGTAAGTGGGTGAGAAAGTCGCATCAAAACGTCCCTTTCAAGTTTGGGCAACAAAACCACATGAAGTGTGCGGAGCAATGCACACGACCAAATTCTCCAACTGAACGATTACATCTCCGCGTTCTGGCACGGTGTCAACAACATCGCGTGCAGTCCGACCGCAATTCGTGAGAACTCTGCGGACACGATCCGAACTACTTCGAAGTTGTTTCGAACTTAAAAGTGTGATCTTCCGCAGAACCGCCCGCCTTGACGCTGGCCTTGAGCATCGACTCAGTATTGTACTCTTTGGGGATCAGCGAAACATAGTCGGGCAGTCCATCTGGCGCTTCGGCTGGCACTTCCCTGGTCGATGTGATCTCGACCTTCTTCTCGCCAGCAGCGCACTTGAAAGAAAACTCACCATTGGTGATCTGGCCAGCATCGGGACGACCGCTGCCATCGGCGTTGATGAACAGGATCTGCCCCGACTCCAGTGGTTGGCCGTCATAAGTGACGGTCCCTTTGACTTCGAACATGTCGGGAGCGTCGGCGACTCCACCACCACAGCCGCACAACACAAGGATTCCAGTAGTGAGTAGTCCCAGTTTCAACTGACTCAGCATGACAACTTCTGCCTTCCGTACTAGAAAATGGTTTCGCCAAGCCGATTGCTCAGCACTGAAAACAGGAAAGCCCGGAAGTCGCTGTGTCGCGGCAACCGAGCCTCCAAATGTCTTTTCCGGACCGTGGAACGCTCCACAGGCTCGGGACATTACCATCAGAACTCGCCAATCGTTTCGCCGCCGTTGCGTGTTCCGACAGCACGCCACGTATTCGTATCGACATTCTCGGAGACGAAGCGGCATGAGCCATCGGCCAAGGCAACCTGCACACCACCAGTGTGGTAACTGCGGGTGTAAATCACCTGATCTCCCGTCGTGCCCGAACCGGTGCAACCTGGCAGACCGAACCCGGTCGTAGATGCCTCACACGTTCGGCAGATGTCGTTGGCGGATGTATTCGGCGGAAGTTCAGTACTGAATAAGGATGAATTGTGGTCAGCCCGCCAGTAGCGGCCACGCCAGTCGCGGTGCGCTGTTGTCGTTTCTGGGACAACCTTGCACTCGCCCAACATCACCGTATTGGACGTACCGTCGATGATATCGCCCATGCGGACGCGAGACAGGTAATAGAAAATGCCGTTTGCGTTCTTCGACTGATTCCCCGATTCGGACAACTTCTGGCTGCCCGAGCTGGCTAGATAGTTTCCGCAGAAACCATCGTTCTTGTCCGGTGTCGGGGAACCGGTACCATGCACGGTCGTCACTTTGGGAGAGTTCGGATCGGACGGGCACATCAACGTGGGAATGATCGTGTTGATCAGAGCGCTCGGGTACTCAGATGAGTTCGCAGTGGAGAATAGTGGAGCCACTTGGTTGTAGAGCGGTGCCTGATCGATGTACGGCAGCAACATAGGCATCCAGGACATCCGTTCTGGAAACCCGATGACGCCACCATGGTTGTTCATGCCGTTGGCATGCACACCGAACGGGAACGTGTTGTGGGTGTCATGGTAGTTGTGCATCCCCAGAGCAATCTGCTTGAGGTTGTTCTTGCATTGGCTGCGGCGGGCGGCTTCGCGCGCCTGTTGCACTGCTGGCAGCAGCAGGGCGATGAGGATCGCGATAATCGCGATCACGACCAGCAACTCGATGAGCGTAAACGCTCGTTGCCGGGAACTGGAAAATGGTTGAGCTGTTTGCATCAAAACGTCCCTTTCGAGTACCGGAAATGAATCCACTTTCGGTGTGCAGCATCGCGCACACTCTCTAATCCTCCAGCCCCTCATTATCGCGCCCCCCCGCAAGCAGTCAATGAGAAATTGCGCAATCCACCCCCATATTTTCACATGCACTCAAGATGGCACGGTGGGGCATGCAGGCCGTTGACAGCGACGTAGAGGACATGCCTGGTTCCCAAGCTCCAGCTTGGGAACCGACTCGATTGGAAGCTCTGCTTCCTCGTGTACAGATCCTGCTTCCACCAATGCAGGGCACCAGCATTGACCAAGCAGAGCTTGGTGGCGAGTGCGTTCCCAAGCTGGAGCTTGGGAACGAGGACAACCATCTCCCGTCTCGACCGGGACAGTCGAGCTACGTTGACGGGAATCGCTGGGCGTTTCATCCGGCAAGAGCTTGCCACACCATGGAACGACTCCCTAATTCCCATCCGGCTGCGTCATCCACATGGCCTTGCCATCGAAGGCGAACTCTTTCTGGTTCGGATCGAAGCGGTCGCCGGGGCGGGCGAATTTCTGGACGATCACTCGCCGCCAGGCGACTGGGGTTCCATCGGTTCCCGGCTTGAGTTCGTATCCGTTCGAGAAGCCGCTCGCGATCACCTTGAAGAAGTCCGTGTCGGGATCAACTCCCTGCCACGTCGCCACACCGTAAATCCAGGGCTGCTGTTCTTCATCCGGGGCGACCAGCGGAGGGACTTCCTGATAGATTCCCACACTGCTGAGCAGATTCGCCCGCTCGATCGCCCGGATCTGGGGCAGGGCATCGGGAATGACCTGATCCATGTGAGTCTCGGCCATGATTTCGGTTTTGGGATTGTCGTAGGTAATCAACGTGAACTTCGGCGTGAACATCCTCGGGCCGGGCAGGGGA
>JAGQQB010000035.1 GCA_020426425.1 Planctomycetaceae bacterium
GTGTCGAACGATGTTTCCGGCAGGAGGAGATCGACGCCGCCATCGAGCAGGCCGCGGACTTGCTCGGCATACGACTCGACCATTTCGTCGAAGGTGGTCGGGCGGAAGCCTGGCTGATCGGCGTTGAACGAGAGTTGGACTTTCGTGGGGCCGATCGAACCGGCGACGAAGCGAGGCTTGTCGGGGTTCTGCGCGGTGAACTCGTTCGCGAGATCCTTCGCCAGTCGGGCACCGGTCGCGTTGATCTCGCGGACGACATCTGCGAGACCGAACTCTTCCAGCGAAACCGTGTTCGCATTGAACGTGTTCGTTTCGATGATGTCCGATCCGGCTTCCAAGTATTGCCGATGGATCGACTGGATGATGTCTGGTCGTGTCAGGCACAACACGTCAGACGCGTTCTTCAGATCAATCGCATGGTCCTGGAATCGCTCACCCCGATAGTCCGCCTCGGTTGGTTCGAAGCCATGAATCAGCGATCCCATCGCTCCATCGAGCAGCAGGATGCGGTGGGAGAGGATGTCGTCGAGTTGTTCGCGAACGGACATGGTGGGGGATCGAGGACTGAGGAAGGAGGAGCGAGGTGGGGAATTCGAAGCACGAAACTCGAAATCCGAAACAAATCAGAAATCTCAAATCACAAACGGCCAATTGCCTGTGGCGTCGTTCACGCACAACGAGGCCGATGGCAGACCAATTCGATTATTCGTATTTGGAATCAGTTTGGAACTTCGTGCTTCGGACTTCCGGCAAACAGTGAGAATCCTGCATGGTAGCGAATGCCGAGGCTTTGCGAGCGTGGAATTGGGAAAAGCGGTGATCTCTCGCGAACTGGAGGCCGGATGTCGGGTCTGGGTTCACCAGATTGGCTACCATGTCGGTCCATCCCGCAGCCTGGGGATGTCGTTCTCCCCCTTTGCCCCGCCTCAGCCTCTGTCGTTTCGGACGCCACCTGTGACCGATTCCACCCCCAATTCAACCGGCGACGCCGAAACGCCCGTGTGGAATCCGTGGCCGGATCTGTCGTTGCTGGGAGTGGCATTGATCTGGGGGATCAACATTCCGGTCATGAAGAACGGCCTGGAACAGATTGATCACTTCGTCTTCAACGCCGTGCGGTTGGTCATCTCGGCGATTGCCCTGGGGATGCTCGCCTGGTGGGAACGGCGTCGAGCGATTCAACTGCCTGAAGCGGGCAAGCCCTCGTGGGGACAACTCACCCTGTACGCGATGATTGTGTCGGGCGTGTATCAGTTGCTGTTTCTCATCGGTGTCGCCCGAACCACATCAGGAAACACCGCGTTGATCTTTGCGACGGTCCCCCTGTGGACGGCACTGATGGCACGAGCGTTCTTTGGAGAGACCATTCGACGACTCGCGTGGGTCGGCCTGATCATTGCCCTGTTTGGAACCGCAGTGGTTGCATTGCAGAAGGGCAACGTCACGGTCAGTGGTCAACACAGTGTCGGAAATCTCGTGGTCCTGCTCGCGGCGATGGTGTGGGCGGGAGGAACGGCCTATACCCGACCGTTGCTACGGAACATCTCGCCGCTGCAATTGGCGGCGTTGGGGGCAGCGATGGCGTTGCCAATGCACTTGCTCATCGCGGCCCAACGGCTTCCGGAGAGTCTGCCGGCACTCCGCTCTCCGGGTTTGTGGGGCATCATTTTCTACTCAGGTTTGCTTTCCACCGGAATGGCGTTGCCGATGTGGAACTACGGTATCAGGCATGCTGGCGCCGCCCATGGGGCCGTGGTGCAGAATCTGGTGCCGGTCATTGCGATCATTGCCGCCTGGATCACGCGGGGTGAGGTCGTCACGACCGGGCAGATCTGTGGGGGGCTACTGATCTTGGGTGGACTGATCAGCATGCGTTTTGCCCGGGAAACACCGGTCACGCAGACAACACCTGGCGTGACCGCTGGAGAAGCGACGGCCACCCAACGTCGTTGACCCTTTTTGATTTGGCCTGACTCGTCCTCGCGGGGCGGCCCAGGTTGGATTGCAACCAATCCGGGATGGTAGGGATTGGAAGTCAGCTTCCGTCGCTGCGAACTGAATCCGCGCCATATTGCCACTCGTTCTTGGTTCTCACAGGGGCACCACGGAGCGACTGAGAATTGATCAGGTCCCCGCAGAGTCGATCGGCAGTCAGCGATCAGCTTTCAGCAATCCTGACCCTTGCCTCCTGACTCCTAATTCCTGAGTCCTACGCCTGCCATTAGAAGGCGACGAGTCGCCGATGACTTTAGCGGTTGGCCAACTGTTGGCGTGCTTTACGTGGCAACAGCGCGCCGACGGTTTCGATGGTGAGCTGCTCAGCCAGGAACGTGCTATACAACTCGGAAGCCTCCCGCGTCATGTGGACGCCATCGGGAAACATCTCCGGGGTAATCCCAGGGATCTTTCGGCAGTCGATGAGTGGGACGTTATGCTGCTTCAACAACTGCAGCAGTTCTGGATCGAGTTGATAGGGATCGCGAATCGGCATGGCCGCCAGGATCAGACGCACCTGATCCTGCCGCGAGGCGGCAATCAATGCCTCCAGGCGATTGTACGTTGGCGTTGGCCGTTCCACGCGCAGAGGGTCAGTCGAGACGGCGTCATTGATTTCCTGAACGGCTGTGCGGTAGCCGGGAATACATGTATCGAGCACCCGGCGTTCGACGCGGTCGCGATTGGCCCAAGCGGTTGACGCGCGACAACTCAAGTAGTCCATGCGTGCTTCGAATCCCGCAAGATCGTACTCGTTGAGATCGTGCCAATCGGCCCGCTGACAGTAGTATTGCGCCAGTCGGTTCGGATGATGGGAGGGCTGATCCTGCAGATGCTGTCCTTCGAACCCCAGGACGATCACGTCGGGCAACTGATGTGGACGTTCGAAGAAATCGAGGTAGGCGTAGTACCAGTCGGGGATAGCCGTGTTATCGGGTGTGACCTTGGCCCACGAGACATGCTCAGGATGACCAGCATCGTAGGTGTGCTCGAACACCTCTCCGTCCACGCCGTACCGGGTCATGGAGTTTCCCAGGAACAGCACACGCAAGTCACTTTCGTCAGCTTCGGTCTGCAAGCGCCGCGCGATGTCGCCTAGCGACCGCAGGTGTTTCACGTCGAGGCTGAGGCGATCCTGCATCATCCAGAGCACATGCTCCAGCGTCAGCAGCAGGACGAGTAGGCAGCCAATCACACACAGTTCGGTGCGAATAATGCGCCGCGACTCCTCTGTCGAAGTGGAGGCGGCCTGTTGAGCGACAACTTGTTCCACGGCAGCCATGTACTAGCGATCCATGTAATCGATCTGAATCTGAATGATCTCATCCGCACAGTGGAAGAACGCGTCGAGCACCTTGGGATCGAAGTGAGTGCCGCGACCTTCCTGGAGGATTTCGAAGCACTTTTCGCGTGGAAACGCAGGTTTGTATGGACGCTTGCTGGAGAGAGCGTCGTAGACATCGGCCACTGCGGTCATGCGACCTTCAATCGGAATGTCTTCCCCTTTGAGGCCGAGCGGATAGCCGGTTCCGTCCCACCATTCATGATGCGTCTGAGCAATTCGGGCGGCGAGCATGAGCAGGGGTGAACTTGGCACATGCAACAGACTCGCTCCCAGACGGGCATGCGAACGGAGCATTGACGCTTCCTTGCTGGGGAGTGGCGCAATGATGTCACGACCAACCGCACAGTGACTCTTGATCACGTCGTATTGTTCCGGGTCGAGCTTGCCGGGCTTGTGCAGAATGCTGTCGGGGATGCCGATCTTGCCGATGTCGTGCAACTGAGCCGCAAGCTCCATCAGTTCCACCCGGGAACTGGCGAAGCCGAGGGCGCGAGCGATGACGCCGACGTATTTGCCAACACGAACCACGTGATGGCCGGTATCGTCGTCGCGGTACTCGCCAGCACGGGCAAGACAATGGACCACTTCTTCACGCGAGGCGGCGAGTTCGGCCGTCCGGATTCGAACTTGCTCTTCAAGCTTCTCGGCATGACTGGCCAACTGGTCGCGATACTGCTTGTTGAGCAACATATTGCGAACACGAGGCAACAGGTCGGTCGGCTCGACCGGCTTGGACAGGAAGTCTGAGACCCCCAGTTCCAGGCAGACATGCCGGACGTCGCCATCGTTGGAAGCGGTCAGCACGATGACCGGAATGTTCTGCAGCTTCTGGTCGAGACTCATCACGTGGAGAATGTCCACCCCGCTCACTTCGGGCATCATGATATCGAGCAGCACCAGATCTGGCTTCTCACTGCGGATCAGTTCGATCGCTTCGGTCGAATCGGACGTGGTCACGAAGTTGGAGTAGCCCGCATCGGCCAGATACTTGCGCACGACGCGAACGTTCAGTTCTTCATCGTCCACAATCAAGATGCGGGCCGACTTCGTGCATTGCGCCTTGCGGGTGGCGGAGCTGTCGAGCGCCTGCTGTAGCGAGGCACCCGTCGTGCGGCCGGCGACCGTCCGCGCTCTGACGGCGGGCGAGGCGACCGGCTGCGTCTGTGGTCGAGTCTGATCCGTGGCGCGCTGGAGCGCTGGCTGGGTGGTTGAAGGCGTCATGGGACCGTCCAGTCTGTGGCGATTCGAAAACTTCGGATGCAGCCGAATCGCACAGAGGTCGCGTTCGCCGCACCCTCCGTGGACTGTTCAAACCTAGGTCGCAGATGCAAACAAGAGCGCGAATTTCGACGTTTCTCCGAGGCGACACAGCGGCGCAATGCGTAGAATCGATCCAAACGGACCAAGGGGTGCGGCATGCCTTCGCTAGTGCCCACAAGAGAGGGGACATTTCACGAGCGGACACGCATCTGCCAACGACGGAATATTCCAGCCCACAGCTTCCCGAGCGCGCCCCTACCGCTCCAACAAGGCTTCGTACGTTTCGACCGCGTGCCATTCCTCTTCCAGGACGACGTTTGAGCCTTCCAACTCACCCTGACGAATGAAGTTGGCGCCGGGATCCGCTTTGAGCGCGGCGCCAGATTGGTCGGTTGCCGCAAACAGCCCACCGCCAATCGATTCCAGCGCGGCGGCGTTGAAGAATGTCACCAGACGCACATGGCCCAGTTCCAGTCTTGCGTCTTCCTCGCTACGAATCGTCACGAGACCAGCGTCGTCCACGGACAGTTCGCGGGCATCTTCTGGCACCTGAAGTTCTGGAACCAGTCGATAAGTCACCTCGCCCAGGTTCAAACAGAGAAATCGGTCCCCATCCAGACTCCAATGACCGTTCCGCGTATGGAATTCCCGATCTCCGCGCCGCACGACAAACATCCCTGTTCCTTCAATTGCCCAATCCAACGGCATCCCCGTGGCCTGTCGCTTACCGGGCGTCCAGTCGATCCGTGACTGACACTGAGAAAAGTCGGGCGTGCCATCAGTCGACTGTTCCACCGGCATTGGAACCAGGCGTTTGTAACCTGGAGTATTTGCGTGCGCAAGATTCCGCAGATGATGCGCTCGAGCCAGCGCCAGTCCCGCCGACAGAACCGGCTGCGGTAACGCTTGCGGTGAGGATGGGTCGAGCAGATCACGCATGTCGGGCTGCGGCATGGTCAATGACGGAGTGATTTCCGCATCAGGAGTTGCGGGCAATCCTGCTTCTGAGGTGCGTGGAATGCCGAATCGCTTCCACATTTGCAGAACGCCTGTCACGTGGTCGGGGGACATCCCCCTGAGCGAGTCGTACCAGACATCCCGTTCCGCCTGTGGAAAATCAGCCAGTTCCCGATCGATCTGAGTCTTCAGTGCCGGGTCAACCGCTGGCTGCTTGGACGGTATGACTTCTGGCTGTTCGGGCGTCTTCCCACTCGCCGTGAGTGGCGTCGCCGTCTCAGTCGGCAGACGATTCGGTTCATCCACCTGCGTCAATGATGACCGCCCCTGCAGCGCGCGTTCGGGAGGCTGCGATTGCGTCGGCGAGACCGCGAGACCGGTCATCTTGGCGGTGTTGTCCCCGACCTGTGGAATTGTGAAGTCGGTTGCCAGATCGGTGGGAAACAGTTGCGGCGGAACCTCGGCAACGCGGATCGGTTGTGTGGCGTCGTGCTGACCGACGATCAGGAACGGCTCCGGTCCGGGATTGGTTGAGGACTGTTCGTGCCACAGCGTCATATGACCGGAGACAAGCCCCAGTGCCGCACCGAGCACCATCCCTGCGATAAACGTTCCGCGCGCGGACTCCATCCTGTTCTCCTGCACCAAACCAACCGCTGGCTCCTCCAACGGAATTCGGGGTATAGGCAATCCTGGGAAATGCAACAAGACCGAGTGAATTGGCCGGACTTCATCGGGGGCATCTGATGCATGATGACGCACCTGGGCAGTCGCCGGCAAAGCTCTCGGACAATGTCCGGGGTCCACCATGACCAGGCTGATGTACGCGACCGGTACCGGCATCGCCATCGCCGCCTGGTCCTATGACCCCCCTTCGTCCGTCTCGACGCTGGGCGGTAAATCCGTCGCTTGACCGGCCGCCCAGCCGCGAAGATTTTCGAGCATCCTTTGGCCGCGATGAAAGTACGCGCGGTCGAGTTGCTCAAAGTGAGCCGTAAAAGCGGCACGTGAACGCTGTTGCCAAGCATCGGTACCTGGAGTGACGAAACGCTGCGCGATCAGCAGCTCGACAAGTGCGATCCCAATGCGGCGATGACCATCGAAATTGGGATGCACATGGTCGACCAGCCATTCGTCCCCCAGGATGCCAGATGCTGTCTCCTGTTCCAGTAATTGATGCAGGTCGACGAACGGGACGCTTTCTTCATCGGCGATCTGTCGTAGCGTCTCTTCTAATGGCGACGTCATCCGCAGGGGACAGATGTCGAGGTCGCGAGCAGTCGTGAAGCAAGCACGGGCGGCGGCGACATCACTTGCCAGCAATTCGAGTCGCCCAAGTTGATACCACAGCCGTGCGTCGTCCGGATCATTCACACACGCCTTCCGCAACAGTTCAATCGGTCGCTTCAATCCCACTCCTTCGGATTCCCGAGCCGATGCCAGCAGTTCATTAACGAGGAGTTGAGCCGCCGGCGACTGCCCTGGAGATGGTTCGGATTTGAATGGGGGTTGGCCACTCAGATTCGATGGCGGCAGCAGCACGACGATGGGGACATCGGCGACCCTGCAGAGCTGAATCATGCGGCGCACGTTGAACTCGAAGTGCTCGCGCACCCCCGCATGCCAGGCCGGATCGCGATGGTAGGCGTCGAGCCCCCGTTGAAAGTCGAGCCGCGTGGCAACCTCCGTGGGCAAAACCGGCGCACCGGTTGCGTCTGTTTGCGGCCCCTGCCCCGGCGTCTGGTCCGCCATGATCCCGCGCCACCACCCCGCGCCGATCCGCACCAACCGCCGCTGCAACAGCCAGTTGATGCCGCTAAGCGACCAGCTTGGCGAGCGTCGCAGCACTGGATAAGAACGATCTTCCAAGAATTCGTTGTGCCCAGTGCAGAGGAGGATCAAGTCGGGCTGATGCCGCAGCACCTCGTCAAGAATCGGCACCAGGCGATAGCTTGCATACGAAATCCCTCCGCAGTTGACGACCTCCCAGTTGGTCTCGGGATCGGCCTGCTGCAGAGCAAGCCGCATGCAGGTGGGGAACGACGTCTCGATCGAGTATGGACGCCCCTGCACCGTTGACCCACCCAGGCAGAAGATCCGTCGAGTGTTTGGCCCCTTTGTCGCAGAAAAGCTGTCGTACGCGAAGAAGCTGCGACGGTTGGGAGCGATCTCATAGTGGTCGCCCACTTCGTCCAGAACAAACAGCGGTCGCGAACCCTCGAAACCGACGAAAGGATCACGATTCAGATCCGTCGCGCCCCAGCCAAGCAGCACGCAGGTCAGTTCCGCCAATAGAAAGGGAACCAGTGCCAGAAGGCAAGCCAGCCCGCGAAACAGCCACCAGCGATGTGGCCGACTCACCATAGGATCGCTCAGCGGAGACGAATGAGCCGCTGATGTCAGGTCCAGACACCAGCGGTAATTGCAAGTAGCGAGGGCGGGACTTGAACCCGCGACACCTGGCTTATGAAGCCAGTGCTCTAACCGACTGAGCTACCTCGCCAAACAGGCCTCCAAAGAGGACACAGGGAACGCACGTTCAGTTCGCTTGTTCCCTCGGACGCATGATAGCCTGACCCTGCCGACTGTAAAGCCAGTTTGACGCCGAACATGAGCGACATGTCCCGGTCGGGTCACCAGACCGGGAAAACGGCTACGAACCGAACCTCGGGGCGACAGATCCTTACTTATCTTCCTTGAGTTCCCGCATGCGGAAATTCCGCACGGCCCCGACGGTTTGGAACGTACTCAGTCCCAGCGGTCGGCTCACCTCGACTTCGATCCGGACGGAAATTTCCTTGTCGGTGTAGTCGACGTTGGCAATTTGTTCGCCATCCAGCCACGCCTGAATGTGTGTGTCGGTGACCTTGAGTTTCACCTTGTACCACTTGTCGTTCTCGACCGAGAGGTAGTCGGTCGTTTCATTCTCAGAGGCATCGAACCCATTAATGCTGGAGATGCCGACCACTGTGCCTCCCCAGCCGCCCAGGACCAGTGAACAGGCTGAATCTTTGATTGGACAGGTCAACGCGCAGAAAAAGTCGTTCCCCTCGATCCGCTTGGTTTCGAGTTCGATTTCGTAGTTCACCTTCGGAAGTTCGGCCCCTTTCCAGGTGACCCCGGTGAGCGGTTCCCCCTGCCGCATGACGAGAGCGCCATCGACGACACTCACCACACCTTCCCCGCCGAAGTTGGTCGACTGCCAGTTCGTAAGTGTTTTCCCGTCGAACAACTTGCGCCAGCCGTGCTCATCGGCGGCAGGCAACTGCGGTTTCTCCTCTGCGAGGGAGATGCCCAGCCAGCACAGACAGAGAGAGAGAGTTGTGAACGAGCGGATCATGGACAGATTTCCTTCAGCGTGGGCACGGGATTGAACTCCGGCGAGATCATACCCCAAGCGGAGATGCGGCGAAACGCTGGCACGCACAGATCACCCTATGTGTCCTCACTGCCAGCTGCCACATGGCCGGTCCCGTCTGCAAAGCTGGGTGAACGTTACGGGTCAGCGAAGTTGAGTTTGTCGATTTCCTCGTAGCGGTTGGAATTGCCTCGATTGGGGATCGACTTGAGGTCAGCAGGCTTTAGACTCAAGTGAGAATTCATTTCCCTTGGGCCAGTAGTCGTTTCCACACGCCATGCCATCACCCTATGAGGACTCACGTCCGATTCTGGAATCGGCGGCGATTTGCCTGCTCGTAATCGTCCTGGTTGCCGCCCCGTGGCTCCTGGGCGGATTCCTGTTTGAACACCAGTTCTACCTGTGGATCGGCGCCCTGCTGTGCTGCGCTCTTACGTGGGTCAACTTACTGTACGTGCAAGGGGAAGACATCCAGACTGTTCCGTGGGTGGTCGTTCCCGCTGGACTGTTTCTGATGTTGTCCGCCGCCCAGTTGTTGCCGCTGGACTTTGCGATGTCCGACTGGAAGCGGATCGCCATTCCCGACTGGTTTCCGGTCATGTCCCAGCGAGCAACCTGGACCATTGATCCGGCACTCACACGCATTCAATTGATGCGATTCACTGCCGCCTGCTGTCTGCTGTGGGCCGCGTCGCAACTGCTCGCCAATGAAGCACTGCGCGGGATTGTGTGGTGGGCATTGGCTTTCAATGGAGCAGCACTGACCATCTTCGGGATCGTGCAACGCGTGCTGTGGAACGGGAAGTTGTTCTGGGTGGTCGAACTGACGCAGGGAGGGCAGCCATTTGCATCGTTCGTCAACCGCAATCATGCGGCGGGCTATCTCAATCTCTGCTTCGCGGCGGCGCTCGTACTGTGGTGGACGTCGTGCCAGGTGGTGCCACGCAAGATGGCGCATCGGATTCCGGAAGAGATTGTCCCGACCTCTCGCAGCTTCCTGACCGGGTGGTTCCCTGCGATGCTTGTGCTGATCAACGCAGTTGGCGTGTGCGCAAGCTACTCGCGCGGTGGACTCCTATCGTTGGTGGCCACCGGTGTGTGCGTCGTGTTGTTCTCTGGGAATCACTTCCGTGCCCGAGTGCTGGTGCTGATTGCGCTGACGGCGCTTCTGGGAGGAATTGCTCTGGTGGCGACCGATCAGGCTGAGGCAGTCCGGGATCGACTGGAGACACTTAAAGATTCTGCTCAAGGCTTCGATGCCCGCTGGCAGCATTGGCAGGACACGGCTCCAGCAATCCTCGATGCTCCCTGGGGCACCGGACTGGGGACCTATCGACTCGCCAACCGACCATTCCAGGCCCACCCCACAGCGGGGGTCTTCCATAATGCTGACAACCTGTATCTGGAAATGCTCGTCGAAAATGGCTGGGCGGGCGCGGTAACCCTGTTGGTTGCGTTGCTGCTGGTGTGGATCCAAGTCGGGAGACTCTATTTCAGTCCCAATCCGATTTCGCATCGGCTCAGTATTTTGGGTCTGGCAATTCTGATCTCTCAGGGACTCCAGGCGGCGACCGACTTTGGCCCACTGATGACGGCGAATCTGCTCACCCTCGCGACGATGCTGGGGGCTCTGTATGTCACTGTCCCGGCCATCGTTGAAGAGGAAATGGCCCATCACCTGATCAATTCCAAGAAGGCACACAACCTCATCCTGGGGAGCCTGCTCATCGCTGCCAGTATCTTGGCATTGATTGTCTTCGATCACGCCCAACGGCGCGAGTTACTGCTCAGGCGCCCATTGCCGGAAGATCATCCGGTACCGATGGAGTCGATTGACGCCCAGATTGCGAGCGCCAATCAGCTACTGCGTCAGTTTCCGGATGACGCGGAAGTGCGGCTGGTTCAGGCCCAACTGCATGTTCTGGCATTCCGAGTCGCCACGCTGGAAGCCATGCGTCAGGAGGCCCCAGAGGCCGACGCAGAGGTCTTATGGCCCCAAACGCAACTCCCCGTACTCTATGACATCGTTCGTTCGCTGGAGGCACCGGAAGTCTTGGCAGAGGTCCGGCAGAATCCTGTGTTGCAGCGATACCTCCCACCGGCGTTGACTCATGCGGAACAAGCGCATGCAGCGTCGCCACTCCTGCCGGAAACCCGACTGATCGAGGGCATGCTGGCAGTGGTGCTCGGTGATTCGGACGATCCTCACCGCATCACCCAACTGATCCAGGCTGAAGCGACCCTGTTTCCTGATTCTCCCGAACGCCTGTTTGGGATTGGACTCTTGCTGAACAACTCGCCGGACAACAAGTCTCGCGACCGCCTCTGGTCCCGGGCGTTCGCTATGCGCCCAGAGAAGCCGGGATTCCTGCTCGGTCGAATGCGTTCAGTGGCCGAAGAAACCGAGCTCTTTGGCCTCCTGCCCCCCGATCCCGAACTGTGGACGACCTTCCTGCAGACTGCACAATCCGATCAGGAATCCAGAAAGACGGTTGATCGGATGCTGAAGACGCGCATGGCGGATGCACAGTTCCCCCCAGAACAGCAGTTGTACCTTGAAGGGTTATCGCAGATGAACCTTCAGGACCTGGATACCGCCATCCCACTCTTGCAAGGGGCCGTTGATGCCGCACCATCCAACGTCTCGTGGCGAATCTCTCTATTTGACGCCCTCCATGCTGCTGGCCGAACGGGCGAGGCCCAAACGCAACTGGAGGAAGCCCTGCGGCTCGATCCTGATCGCCGCGAACTCAAGCTGCGTCAGCAAAGTCCATGACGATGCAGATGTAGCAATCGACGGCCGATGAGATGGTTCCCCAGTGGAGACATCCAGCTTGCGCAGCCTCGGCCGGAACAGTGGATTCCGATCTGTACCCACAATCGCCCTCGCCCCATAGACATTTCGGCTACGTCGCTGACATATACAAGCCCAACGCATTTGGGCGACAACGTCTCATTTGGCCCCGATTCTTTAGTGACGCTTCCTGCCACAGAGTCACTACGTCTCAAGCCCGGCTCGCAGCGGCATTTTTTGCTGCCGGCGCTCGCATTTGGTCCCCAAACATGGCATGCTGGCCCGCCTAAACGGAAAACCACCCGCGTTTTCCATGGAGTGCATGGAGGCTGCCGAAAACACTCCTGGCTGCCTGTTTTCCTTGTTCTCGCAGCCTGTCCGAGAAGGGACGCACCTGGAATCCCCAGTTCGATCGCTCCCTGCATCAGAATAAGCGTATGACAGTACTTCTCGTTGCATTCGCCATCGCGTTGATGATCGCGGCAGCCGTCACCCCGGTTGTTCGCATCCTGGCGATTCGGATCGGCCTCGTTGATCGGCCCGATGGTCATCGGAAGTTGCATCTGCAAACCATCGCTTTGGGTGGGGGATTGGCGGTCGCGATATCCAGTTTTTTGGGCGGTCTACTTGCGTTTTGGCTGTTTCCCGAATGGCATCGACCGTTCATGGAGAATGCGCGCTATCTTACTGGCCTCTCTGGCGCGGCGGGCTTGATCTGCCTCGTTGGCATACTTGACGACTGGCTCGAACTGCGGGGACGCCAGAAGCTTGCCGCACAGGTCGGCACGATTCTGATCGTGGTCCTTGGTGGACTGGTTATTGAACAGGTGGAAGTCTTCGGACTCAGCCTGGACCTCGGCTTGCTGGCGGTTCCGATCACGGTTTGCTGGCTGCTGGGAACAATCAATGCCCTCAATCTGATCGATGGTGTGGATGGCCTTGCTGCCACAGTAGGTATCATTCTCAGCGTCGCTCTGGCGGCGATGGCGTGGACCATGGGGCATCAGACCGATGCCTTGGTGGCGACCGCCCTCGCTGGCGGGTTACTCGGATTCCTGATCTATAACGCCCCTCCGGCAAAGATCTATCTCGGCGACGCAGGCAGCATGACAATTGGCCTCGTGCTCGGGGCACTGGCAATACGCAGTTCGCTCAAAGGGCCCGCCACAGTCACCATGGTCGCCCCCGTTTTGATCTGGGCCATCCTGCTGTTTGACGTTGGGGCCGCGATTTTGCGTCGTAAACTGACCGGCCAAAGCGTGTATACGACCGACCGCGGACACCTGCATCATGTTCTGCAAAAGCGCGGCTACAGTGGTGCCAAGGTCGTCCTGATCATTGGCGGGCTGTGCATGTTATGCGCTGGCTGCGCAATGATCAGCGTGTTTCAAAAGAGCGAACTCATGGCGGTTGGTACCGGCATCGCCGTCATTGTGGCGCTGATTGCCAGCGGAGTTTTCGGGCATTCCGAATTCACGCTTCTGCTCCGACGACTGAAGAACCTCAGTACTTCCATGATCCGCATACCTACTCGCCCCGCTCGACGCCCGGAACCCGTGATGTCGCGATTTGGTGGGCACCGGGATTGGGAACTGCTGTGGGATGCCCTGATCGACTATGCGGAGAAATTTGACCTGAGCTTGATTCAGCTGAACGTCAATTCACCCTCGATTGGCGAAGAATATCATGCATTCTGGGAGCGCAAGGAGCATCCTCCACTACTCCGCATGTGGCGAACGGAGATTCCCCTGTTTCATGGCAAGCTTGCAGTCGGACGGCTGACCATCTGCGGAACCTCCAACGATTCCTCTGCTTGTGCCTGGATGGCGGAACTCATCGAAGGGTTGCGGCCTTTCGAGATCCAAATGCGTGACCTGTTGGAAACCTCAAGCGAGTCGCCTGCATCTGCAGGATCCGGAGTGCCGATAGCAGGATAAGTGCGGGGTCTCACGTCAAGCATTAGCAGGACGAATTCCGAAGCAGTCGCCGAGATGAAGCGACCAGAGTTCGGAATGCTCCGCCTCTACGTCCGTTCGACCAAACGCAACAGGCGAACCCACGTCACTCCCCAATTGGCGTTTGCCTGCGGTCAGGTCTGGGTTGTAGGCTTCTCCTGGCAGAATTTTCCATTTTGGCGGAAGTGCCGGACCACTACCAAGATGTATCAATTCGACGCACGGGTGGTGTCACCCACGGGAACGGAGTGCGCGCAGCGACAGGTGCGACGGAGATGAAAGTACTTGTCAATGCCCTCTCGCTCGGCTGGCTGAGCGGCAAACATGTGTTGTTTGGACATGTCCGCCAGCTTGCGCGTTGGACCGCAAACGATCATGAGTTTGTCATCCTGCATCGACGGGACACCGACATTTCCGAACTTGGTGACCTTCCCAACGTCTCAGGGCTCAAAGCCCCTCAATCGGCAGGCCACTGGATGACGCGACTCACCTGGGAGTCGTTTGCACTTCCCCGACTAATGGCACGACAAGGTGTGGACCTCTACTTCAGTCCAACCGGGACGATCCTCCCGAGTTCCCCGGTCCCGCAGGTGACATTGGCACAGAACCCCTGGTGCATGGTGTCCGGACTACAACAGGGTGCCGGACAAAAGTTGAAGGCGGCGCTGCAACGACGTGCCTACCGCAAGGCATTCCGCGAGGCGGACTTGATGGTCTACAACTCGCGACATATGCGTGATCTGTATCAACAGACTGATCCCACAGGTTCGGAACGCCGGTTTCTGATCGCCTATCAGGGCATTGATGACGCCACTCACGCGGCCGCAGCCAGCTGCCAGATCGATCGGCAACCTCTACGGATACTCGCCGTCTCCGTGATGGCCCACTGGAAAGGGGCTGAGCATGTCGTCCAAGCATTGGCGGAACTGCATCGCCGTGGGATCGCCGCCCAACTCAAACTTGTCGGTCCCTGGGCCGATCCCGCCTACCGCCGCTTGGTGGAGCAGGTGATCGCCGAGACGAACATGAGCGCGCATGTCGAGATCACCGGGCAGGTGTCGCGCGATGAACTCTACGCACACTACGCCCAAGCGCAAGTCTTCTGCCTAATGTCCCGCTGCGAATCGTTTGGAATTCCGGCAGTCGAGGCTCAAGCATTCGGGACTCCAGTCGTGGGCAGCAGCGTTTGCGCCAT
>JAGQQB010000359.1 GCA_020426425.1 Planctomycetaceae bacterium
CGGAGCGCATCTGGGGATGCACATCTGGGGCATGTGCCTGCCAGGCGGCGACTTCGTCACCCCGTACCTGCTGTTCGGACTCTCTCCGGTGCTGATCGGCCTGATTTCGTCGCTGCTGATGACCATCGGCGTCACCCTGATCACCCCGCCGCCGACCGAGGCCATCGTGCGCAAGTACTTCTGCCGCCAAGGCCCCACGCCATCCTGACGCGATTGAACGTTGGCTCTGGGCCAGTGTCCTTCGACTCTACGCGCCCCGCACGAATAGCGAATCGCCACCACAGGCACTTGTCCTGCCTGGCGTCAGCCTTTACGATGCCGGGCTTCGAAAATTCCCGGCAAGAACTGCTCAGAGGCATCGATGCGTCGTTATTTGATTTCCGGCAACTGGAAGATGAACACCACGCGGGCGACCGCAGTGGAGCTGGCGAAAGCCCTTGTCAGCGGGGCTGCCGCCGCGACCGATCAGGTCGATGTCCTCATCTTTCCCCCCGCTCCATATCTGATTCCGGTCCAGGATGCGGTCGCCGGATCGGCGATTCAGGTGGGCGGACAGAATGCCTACTTCGCGGCTCCAGGGGCGTTTACCGGGGAAGTTGCCCTCGACATGTTGCAGGATATCGGCTGTGAATCGGTCCTGGTCGGCCACAGCGAACGGCGACATGTGTTCGGCGAAACGGACGAGTTGATCAACCAGAAAGTCAAAGCAGGGCTGGAGAAAGGGTTCCAGGTCGTACTCTGCGTCGGTGAACTGATCGAAGAACGCCAGGCTCAGCAGACCGAAGCGGTGCTGGATCGACAAATGGCCGGAGGGCTGGCCGGAGTTTCCGCTGAGCAGATGGCCAGCATTGTCATTGCCTATGAGCCCGTCTGGGCGATTGGGACCGGCCACACTGCTTCGCCAGAGCAGGCAGAATCGGCCCATGCCCATCTTCGCAGTTGGCTGACCTCTCACTATAATGCTCAGGTTGCCGAGGCCACCCGCATCCTGTACGGCGGAAGCGTGAAGGCCAGCAACGCGGCCGAACTGCTCGGCCAACCAAACGTGGATGGAGCACTGGTGGGAGGAGCCAGCCTTAAGGCTGCGGACTTCCTGCCAATCATCGAGGCTGGTGTAAACGCAGCTGGCTAACGGTGGATTCAGCCCGGTTGCTCCGCCCGCAGCGGAGAGTTTGAAAGGATCAAGTTGTGATCTCCAACGTATTGCTAGGCCTGCTGTTTGTGCTGGGGCTGTTCATGATTCTCGTGATCCTGCTGCAGCGGGGTCGAGGAGGCGGTTTGGCCGGAGCTCTGGGCGGAGCCGGTGGTCAGAGCGCCTTTGGAACTAAGGCGGGCGATGTGTTCACCCGCATCACCACTGTTGTGGCGGTCATCTGGGTGCTGCTGGCAGGCATCGGTGGCATGGTTGCACGATCGGGGAAAAACGATGTCGCGAACCAATTCGGCAAGTCTGGAGGGCTGAACGCCGCAGGTGACAGCACGACGGATGGTGCATCGGCAACCGGTGGAGACGAGGGCGCTGGCCTGACTCCCCCGCCCATTGACTCCGGCAATGGTGACGAAATCATGACCCCTCCAGCTGGTGATGGTGATGCCACCCCAGCAGCGCCTGCAGATGGCGATAAGCCAGCCGAAGAAGAGAAAGCTGCTGCAGGCGAAAAGCCTGCGGAGGGTGAGAAACCTGCAGACAGTACTGAAAACCCCGCCGCATCTGGCGAGAAACCGACGGACGAAGCCAAGCCAGCGACCGAAGAGAAAACCGCCGCTGAGGAAAAACCAGCAGCCGAAGAGAAGCCAGCTGCCGAGGAAAAGCCAGCGGAATCCAAGCCGGCCGATACGCCGGCCGAAGAGAAGCCCGCCGCAGAGTCTGACGCGCCGGTCGAGAAGCCTGCGGAATAGGCAGTCACTCGTCACAGTGGAGAGCCGCCGATGCTGCTCAGCATGACAGGTCATGGTGACGCGACCGGACAGAGCGAGTCTCTGTCGATCTCCGTCGAGGTGCGCAGCGTCAACAATCGCCATCTCAAGGTCTCCTTCCGCGCCCCAGATGCATTTCTGGCGCTCGAATCGCAAGTCGAGAAAGTGGTCCGACAGCGGGTCTCCCGCGGAAGTCTGTATATCAACATGCATGTTCAGCGGCTCGACGACCAGCCGCTGAACCGCCTGCATGACGATGTGCTGCGGAGTTACTGGGAGCATCTGACCGAGTTGGGACGCGAACTGGCCGCCAAACCGGCAGACAATCTCGGCCAACTGCTCGATCTCCCCGGCGTCGTCGATGCTGGCGCCAGTAAGCAGCTCGAAGAATCGGACTGGCCACTCGTCGAACAAGTGCTTGGCGCCGCCCTCGACAAACTCCAGACCTTCCGTAACCAGGAAGGGTCGGCCATGGTTCGCGATCTTCGCGAGTTGTTCGCCGGGATTGAGGCCCATGTCGTTCAGATCGCCGACAGAGCCCCCAATGTTGTGCGCGATTACCGCGAACGCATCAGGCAGCGGCTCACTGATCTCACCGCCGATGTCGACATTCAGTGGACCGACAGCGATCTGATTCGCGAACTGAGCCTGTTCGCCGATCGGTGTGATATCACCGAGGAAATCACTCGGCTGCGGTCGCATCTGGGCCAGTTCGAAAGTTGGCTGCAGGTGAACGAGTCGGCCGGACGTAAGCTCGACTTCCTGTGTCAGGAACTCTTCCGCGAAATCAACACCATCGGCTCGAAGGCCAACGACATCACGCTCTCACACCATGTGGTCGAGGTGAAGGCGATCATCGAAAAGATCCGGGAGATCGTGCAGAACGTCGAGTAGTTGGCCTCTCCTATTGGCCAATCAGCATGGCCATTCGCAACGCCTGCGCAGGAACTCAATGCTCTGCCGCATGCGTTCTTCGTACTGCTCCCGGGTCAACTCAGGTTCTCCCTCGATCCCTTCGAGTTCCAGGCTGCACGGTCCGGTGTAGCTGGCCTCCTGCAGAATGTTCTTCACCGCGACGAAGTCGATCGCGCCCCCAACACCCAGGGCTGGGAAATGCCACTGCTTGTAGCCACCATTGGTGTCTTTCAGATGCACATGCCGCACGTAGGGGAGCACCAGGCGAAGTTCCTCCAGGACATCCAGTCCAGAGTTGTAGTACAGGATGTTGCCGGTATCGAAATTGATGCGAATGTGCGGATGGGCAACGGATTCCATGAGCTGCAACATGCTCTCAGCATTCTGGCACGTGCCAGGATGCGTCTCGCAGCAGTAAACGATTCCCCGCTCGGCCGCGGCGTCGCCCAGTTGCTTAAGCTGGTCGATGAGCCGAGCGTAATCGTCCGGCGCGGGGGCCTCGCCCCCACCAGAGACGATCAGGCTCACGCCGAGTTGCTGGACCAGGTCAAGCTTGCGCAGTGTGCGTTCGAAGGGGACCTCCTCAAGGGGATTGCCGCTGCTGATATTGCACGAGGAAAGCTGCATCCCAGATTCGGCGATCAAGTCGCGCACCGCGTCGACTTCCTCCGGTGTGCTGGCATCGGTCAGCAACGGTGTCTCTTTGAAGAACGACGGCACTCCGGCATTCTTAATGGGCAGTTCCAGATGAGTGACCCCCAGCGTCGGCAAATGCCGTAAGGCGGCAAGCGGACCAAATGGGCCATAGCTATTGGGGAAGCAGGAAAGTTCGAGTGGACGCATCAGACAAGTTGGTTACTGGTCGACAGGATCGCGGCGACAGGATCAGTGCGGTCGGCTCATGCTTCGCCGAGCACCTGCAGGGCATTGCGGTACAACAGATGTTCGCGCTTGGTTTGATCAGGGACCATGCGTGTCAGAAACTCCTGG
>JAGQQB010000360.1 GCA_020426425.1 Planctomycetaceae bacterium
AACAGCCCGCGCATGTAATGAATCACGCGCTGATGGCTCTTCGCCTGCCGAGTCGCCTCTTTGGCGATTCGCATTGCCGATTGCAGCTTCGCTTCTTGAAACATCTGCTCGGACTTCTCGTCGAGGCGTTCAAGATTGGCGTCAATCTGCTCAGGATCAAATTCATCGGACATGCGCGAACCTGCACTGCGAACGTGTGTGATGTGATGACGTCAAGCGCAGACGCCACGCTTCGCAGTATGAGCCGCTCGAATCACGCGTGCAATCGCGTTGAACGTTGAGCGTTGAACGTTGAACGTTGAACGTTGAACGTTGAGGGGCCTGCGGCGCTGGTTGAGGGATGCAGTGCATCCGGTTATAGACGCTGCGCGTTCGTTGAGATGGTTGAGGCGATCAACGCGTGCGCGATGCTGCCAGCTTCGCGTAGCCTTCAATTGCCGACCGCTGATAGCCGAGAGCTGACGGCTTCATCACGCCGAATCGCGGTCGCGGTGAATTGGCAGTACCCGAGCGGTTTCCGGAACATGCTCGGCGTTTTGATCAGATGCAGCCGCTGGAGACGTCGGATCTGATGCTGTCCCAATGAGCGTCAACAGCGCTGGCAATGTCACCAGTGAGATGAACAGGCAACTGCCAACGCCGACGACGAGGACGATGCCCAGGCTGACGAGTCCCTGATGGGCGGAGACCATCATGCTGCCGAAGCCGACCATCGAGGTGAGCGAGGTGAGCGTGATTGCATTGATGATGCTGGGCGAGGTCCGATAGTCCCCCTTCTGCAGGCGGAAATCGTGGATGACATGCACGCCGTCATCGACACCGATCCCCAGGATCAGCGGCAATACAATCAAGTTGGCGGGATTGAGATCGATGCCAGCCAGACCGAGTACGCCGAACATCAGGAACAATCCGAGGACCGGGGGCATCAGGGCGAGGAATGTGTTACGGACACTGTGGAAATCGAAGATCGCCGCGACGAGAACCGCCACGACCACATACACCATGACGAAATTGCGGATAGGGAGCGTTTCGACGCCAGCCAGATTCGTCCACAAGAATCCGAGTACGACCATGGGTGATGTCAAAGTGAGCGCCAGCGGCAAACCGGACATCGCATCAATCAAGAGCGTCAGGATGATGACTGAGAGCGCGTAGATGGAGGCGTTGAAATAGCTCTTGCGAATTTGTCGAGCCGCCTCGAAGTTTTGGAGCGGCGTGCCAGTGACCTCGGCATCAACACTTCGCACGTCGGTTACGAAGGCTTGTAGCGGGGCTTCCTCCCACACCTGTTCTCGGGGATAAACACGCATCAGCCAGGTGCCATCTTCCGAGAGAAACCGTTCCCGTATCGCGTCGGGAAAATCCTCGGGAGTGACCGGTGCGGGATTGGACAATTCGGCTAGTGTTTGAAACTGATGATGCAGTGCCGTCAGCATGGCCCGTTGATAGCTGCTCAACAAAGCAACTTGTTCAGCGACCGCCTGTTGTTCCGGAAGTTGTGGTGCATTGAGTCGGTCCAGGAACTGATCCAGCAGTTGCACTGCTTCTTGAGCTTCCGGCTCCGAGGACTGTTGCAATTGGAGGAACAAACCTTCCAGTGCTGCTCCAACCGCTTGCGGATCAAGTCGCGGGAACTCACGTGGGAGTTCTGACAGATGACTCAGTCGCGCGTGAATGCCCTGCACGAGCAGTTTGGTTTCTGCTGGAGGATAGGTTGGCAGATACGACGCCATCTCCTCGACTCGGCCCACCGTCCCCAGTTCTAGAAACGCCGCCTTGCGTTGTCGCACTTCAAACGGAGATTTGGCGAGTGAGACGCCATACAGCAGCGACCCGTTCGACTCGTCGAACACGCGATGTTGGAGTTCAACCGAGTCAATCCCCCGCGCCTGCAGGTTGAGCAGGTTGGCATCGTATTGAACGCGAGATTTGGCGCCGGTCTCGGTCCACTCAAAGCCCTGCAGGCCAACGGCGACAATCGCGGTGAGCGTCAACAGGCAGACGGCACCGGGGAATCGGCGTGTGAGGAACCGGATCATCCGACCTTCGAATGGGGTCGGCAGTCGACGCGGTTCGACGGCGCGGTCGGAGATCGTCACCAAAGCGGGCAGCACAAAGAAGGTCGCCGCCGCACAGATCAGAATGCCGCCGCCAGCGATCATGCCAAGTTCCGCGACCCCAAGGAACTGCGTGAACATCGCACAACCAAACGCCAGCGCGGTCGTGACCGCCGCCGTGACGATCCCTGTCCCGACACTCCCCGATGTCGCCTTCAGCGCCGATGTCAGTCCCTGTCCGTGATGTCGCAGCTCCAGGTACTTCGCCAGATAGTGAATCGCGAAATCAATTCCCAATCCAATCAGAATCGCCGCGAACGAGACCGAGAGGATGTTCAGATGTCCGACGGCGATCGTCGTGTAACCGAGGCACCACACAATGCCCACCAGCAGTGTGACTAGCGAGAGCACAGGATGTCGGAAGCCGCGGAACCCGATCAGCATCAACAGGCCGACACCGCAGAAAGAAATGATTGAGGCTGCCGCCATGTCCTGCTGCGATCGCAACATCTCATCGCTTTCGAGCACCGGAATTCCTGTCAGCCCGATAGCGACTTCAGGATGCAGGTCATCATACTCGCGCACAATCTCCCGCAGGCGACTGAGCGATCGCGAGCCGCCACCGAAGTCCTGCGATCCCGTTGGCAGTGCGAGCACGAAGCCCATCGTGCCGAGTTCGTTGATCTGATAGCGAGGCTGGAATTGTGCCTCAGACGGCTGCATCGCCTGGGGCAGAGGCGCCGGCCAAGGCGACTCGAATCGCTGGGGATCCAAGCCGAACTGATGCAGACTCCGCGACAACAGCCGCGACTGTTCGAGCACTTGGCGTCGCTGCGCGGCAATCGATTCATGCTGCGCTGGAGCGACGCTGGCTTGCGTCTGTTGCAACAGCTGGAGTGAGCCCGAGAGCCGAGTTGTATACGCTTCGAGCCCCGCCTGATTCCAGTGGCCATCGAGAATCGGTCCGTATTCGGTCAACTGGCCGAGCAGTCGGTCGAGATCCTGCGGCGCGAGATACTGCAGTGACTTCGACTTGAGTGCCCCAGGATCGAAGCGGTACAGCACGCGGTCGAACAGTTCGGGTTCGGCCTCGAGCGCGGAGCCCACGCTGTCCATCGCCTGTTCGATACTCCGTCGCTGCTGGCCTTCAACCACAATCAGCACTTCGCCCGAGTCGCCAAACTTGTCGACGTAGCTGAGCCACCGCTGATGAAACGCCGTGTCGGGACTGATGAGATCCGAGCGGTTGGTCTTGAAGCCCAGAAACCGGGCCGTGATCCCCAGACTGACGACCGACAGCAGCGCGACGAAAATGAGCGCCGTCCGGGCGTTTTCAGAAACCCACACGGTCAGATGCATCAACAGATGCTCCAACCAACCGTGGTTCGAGGCTTCCACGGGACGGACCGCGACCTCGTCCGCATCCGGTCGCGTGAGTTCAATCGTCATGCCATCCGAATCGTCCGATCCGGGCGGGAACTGCTGCATACAACGGGGTCCTGAAACAACCCTCGCCAGTCGACCGGATCCTTCCTTGCGGAGACATCACGCCAGAAATTGACGGCGGGCGATTCGAGCAGTTCCAGCGCCAGTCCGTGTCGGCGACGCTCCTTCTGCCGAACATAGGGTACCCGGCGTGGCTGCTGGGACTCAAGCTTTGTCAGGGCCAACGGCGGACGGGGGTCGGCAATCGGCAGAGAATGCCTGCCGGGGGTAAATCCGAAATCCGCAGCACGAAATCCGAAACAAATTCAAAATC
>JAGQQB010000361.1 GCA_020426425.1 Planctomycetaceae bacterium
GATTGGCGATATGCCCGCATTTGCTCCCACCATGGAACTCGGATTGGCGGCGCTCAAGAAAAGTGATGCCGCCGCCAAACATATGATCATTATTTCCGATGGCGATCCTCAGGCGGCGCCGGCGAGTCTGCTGAATGACTTCGTGAAGGAGAAAATCAGCGTGTCGACGGTCGCCATCTTCCCCCACGGCGGAACGGAAATTGGCTTGCTGCGGGCAATCGCGAATGCGACTGATGGACGCTACTACTTCCCAGACGATCCCAATGAACTCCCGGGCATCTTCATCAAGGAAGCGAAGACGCTTAAGCGGACGATGATTCAGGAAAAGACAATTGCCGCCAACATCGGTTTCCCGTCGTCCGTACTGGAAGGAATCGATGGCGTGCCGCCATTGCATGGCTTCGTCCTGACCTCATTGCGAGAGAACGCGCTCACGGAGAATGTGTTGTTCACGATCAGCGAAGACTCCGAACTCGACGAAGAACAGACGGACCCAGTCCTGGCCATCTGGCGTTACGGTCTGGGAACCACGGCGGCGTTCACGTCGTCGCTGTCGAATCAATGGGCGCATGACTGGGTCAGTTGGGATCAGTATCAGGCGTTTGTCAAACAGCTCATGCTCCGGATCTCACGCACAGAGAAGACCGGCCACTTGCGGATGTGGACCTACAACTCCGGCGGACAGGGAGTGATCATGGTGGAGGACTTCCATCCTGACGAGAACTTCCTCGAAGTCGTTGCCCAGGTGCGCGGCCCGGGCGATCAGGAATGGACGGTGCCGCTCAAACAAATTGGTTCCCGACGTTACCAGGGGACGTTCCCGGTCAACGACAAGGGACGTTTTCAGGTGAGTGCCGTCGGCGTCGCTGGCGAGCGCGAAGACCGTACGTTTGGTGGGTTCACCGTTTCTTATTCGCCTGAGTATCTGCGGTTCAGTTCCAATTGGAACACGTTGCAGGAAATCATGAAGGTCACCGGCGGTCGGCAACTGACCGCCGAGTCGACCGCTGACGAGATCTACAAGGAACACCGGGTTCCCAAGGAGAGTTCACAACCGGTCTTCGACTGGTTCCTGGTGCTGCTGTCCTGTCTGATTCCGCTCGATGTCGCGGTTCGCCGCGTCCAGATCGACTGGGACGCGGTGCGGCATGCTCTCGGCTTTGGCAAACAGGCCGATTCGACCGCCACCATGGGCGCTTTGCTCGCCCGCAAACAATCGGTCTCTGCCTCACTGCGCGACGGCGGAACCGAAAAGCCGATGACAAGTTCGGGCACAACCGCCGCCTACATGCAGGGACAATCCGGACAGACTCCTGAACGCAAGTCAGCACCGACGCCACGACCAACGAGTAGACCTAAACCACCGGAGGAAGCCCCCTCGTCCACCACGAGTCGGCTCCTCGACCTGAAGCGTAAACGCCGGGACGATTGCGATGGCAAATAGCGAACATCCACAAGACTCGATCATCACGATCTGAAGTGACACGACTCGACAGAGAGACGGGAGAACAAGCCCGGCTTCCGCAATCACTCAATCCAGCGATCAATCAACAGTAATCCAGAGTTCGATCCGCCCGAAACATCCGCTCGAACTGCAATTCGCGAAACAACCTAGAGAACCTCATGACAAATTCCGCCATATCACCCGCCGGGGCCGACACTGAGCAGCTGCTGGCTGAGGCCAAAGACTTTCAGCAGACGTTTCAGCAAACGCGCGAAGAGATCGGCAAGCTGATTGTCGGTCAGGAGCGAGTCGTGGAAGCCGCGCTCACGGCCATGTTCTGCGGCGGCAACCTATTGCTGGAAGGGGTGCCCGGGCTGGGCAAGACCGAACTGATCAAAGCGATGTCGCAGGTGCTCGACCTGGAGTTCCGCCGCATTCAGTTCACCCCCGACCTGATGCCCGCCGACATCGTCGGAACGAACATCATGCAGTCGGATGAGCATGGTCGGTACGCCTTGGAGTTCCGCAAAGGCCCGATCTTTACTCAACTGCTGCTGGCCGACGAAATCAACCGGGCAACGCCGAAAACCCAATCGGCGCTGCTGGAAACGATGCAGGAAGGAACCGTGACCACCGGCGGCGTGGTCCATCACCTCGAACAGCCGTTCTTCGTGATGGCGACGCAGAACCCACTCGAACAGGAAGGAACGTATCCTCTCCCGGAAGCACAACTTGACCGTTTCCTGTTCAAGGTCGACGTGCCGTTCGTCACTCGACAGGAACTCAACGAAATCGTCACACGGACGATTCTCAAACAAAAGGTCGACCTGCAGAAGCTGCTCAACGGCCCCCGCATCATGCAGTTGCGCGAGGTGCTCAACAAGGTGGTCGTTGCCGACCCCATTCGCGACTACGCCTGTCGACTGGTCCTTTCCACGCATCCGGAAACTGAATTCGCCTCGGATGGCATCAAACAGTTCGTGCGCTGGGGGGCATCGCCCCGTGCGGCCCAGGCGCTCATCCGGGCCGGCCGCGTGCGGGCACTCAGTCAGGGCCGGGCGCATATCGCCTTCGAGGACATTCGCCACTTCGCTCGGGAAGTCCTCAAGCATCGCACGCTGCTCAACTACGATGGTCAGGCTGAGAACGTTGACGTCGGCAAGCTCATCGACGAATGCGCCATTCGACTGCCGGAACAGGTAGCGAAGTAGCACCAGGGGAAACTGCCGTGGAACCCGAAACGTTAGCGAGGGATCAATCCGGGCTGCACTGGAACTCGATCCCTCGCTAACGCTTCGGGTTACGTACAGTTCCCAGGCTTGCGTGCGTTCAAACCACATCTCGTCACTCGCGAACCACGCAGCGAATCGCTAGAACAACGCACTGACTCAAGCACCAAAACACTGCGTTGCAAGGATGGCTGACCGTGAGTAATGACCTGCGTGACGATGATGACGACATCGAAGTCGTTGTTTCTGCTGATTGCCAACGAATCCTGGATGATCTCTCGTGCGATCTCGATGTGATCCCCCGCTCCGCCGTGCTCGGTGCCCGGGCTCATCGCGAGCAAATGATCCCGCACTTGATCGAGGTCATTCGCTCCACCGCTGAGGATGTACGTAACGGAAACGAAGACTGGAACTACGCCCTGCTCGAAAGAGCACTCTTCCTGCTGGCCGAGTTCCAGGCCGTCGAGGCGATCCCTGCGATTACTGAATCGCTGTCGCTCGATGACCCCTTCGAGATGTATGGCGACCTGATTACTGAACTGTTCGACCGCATCATCGCCAGATTCGGGCTGGTTCAGCCAGAGTTCGTTGAACAGATCGCACAGGGACGGTCCATCGACTCTTATGTTCGGGGGGCGGCGTTTCGCGCCTGGGTGCTATTGGCTCGGGCGGGCCACGGAACCCGGCAAGAGGTTCAAGACCACCTCATTCAACTACTGCGAGATCACCGCGATCCTCCCGACCATGATGTGCTTGATAGTCTCATGAGTGTCCTGCCGGGTGTCCTCCTGTTGGGGGCGATTCCAGAAGAAGTGACCGAAGTCCTTGCTGCGGGACTGATCGATCCATGGGTGGAACGTCCCGAAGCCCTGGAACGCCATGTCCTGCCGAATGAAGCCGCTTTCGCCCACCACAACGATCGTGAGTACGGACGCATCGGCTTTCAGGATGCGTACGAGGAACTCAAGGATTGGAACGCGACGCTCCCCGCTCCCAAGAGTGAACCGGAAGAGGAGGAGTTGTGGTCCGAGCCAACAGTTCAAGTCACCAGGGCCGCCGCGAAAGTGGGCCGTAACGATCCTTGTCCTTGCGGTAGCGGGAAGAAGTACAAGAAGTGTTGCGGCAAAG
>JAGQQB010000362.1 GCA_020426425.1 Planctomycetaceae bacterium
GGGACCAGGGCACCATTGTTCGAACTGACCGAAACTACCAAGCTACCTACTGGCGTATCGACATCGCCAATGGTGAACGAAATGGGACCAGTCGACTGGTCTTCATTGATGCTCTGATCGCTGATCACCGAAATTGTCGGCGCATCGTTCTGATTCGAGAACAGGAAGTTCGCCGTGATGGTCCCCGTGGTCTGGGTGCCGTCCGTCACACTGAACGTCAGCACGGGCGCCGTTTCGGCACCGCTATGCACAAAGCGGATGTTCCCTGAGTCGATGTCCGCCTGAGTGAAACTTGTGACAGTGACGCCGAGTCGCTTGATCACCAGATTCGTGGCGCTGATGACGGAATACGTCAGATTGCCCGGGCCATCGGCAGGATCGGCGTCGGTCGCCCGCAGCATGCTGTTGGTGAGCAGCAGATTCTCCCCTTCGACGATGGGAATGGAATTCGTCACCACGACCGGGGGATCGCCCACACTCGCCACGTTGAGCGACACAACGGCCATCGAACTGCCGCCTAGTCCATCATCGATCAAGTACCGGAACGAATCCGGTCCAAAGTAGTTTGCCTGCGGCGTGTACGCGAACGTGCCGTCTGCGTTGAGCGTGAACAACTGCGCATGACTGGGGCCATCGATCAACACCGCCTGGACCGGCCCTCCATCGGGATTCAGATCGTTCCGTAGTACGCCGGGACTAAGTTCCGCCGCGCCGTAGCTCAGCAGGCTGTCCGTCATGCTGGCGTATTCGGCATCGATCCAGGCGCTGGATCGTTCGACACCGGCGATGCGTACTTCGTCCAATGTCCCTGCAAAGAAGCTGCCATTGCCCATGTCATTGGAACCGATGGCAGCGTTCTCCGCATCGGCGTTGTCGGTGTTTGCCTGCGAGAAAGCCACCGCCTCTGAATAAATGAGGACACCGTTCAGGTAAATGTCAATGCGATCATCTGCGTAGTCAATGACTGTGGTTGTCAACTGCCATTGCCCAGACTGTAACGGCGAGGTCGTTGTGATACTCGTCTCCTGGCCTTCGAGAAAACTGGCACGACCGGTGGCCAGCAGATTGGACCCCACCATTTCCAGTGCCGCCCGAGAATCATTCGTTTGCCCATTTAACAGTGCATATCGGGACACAGACACCAGACCGGCAAGTTGGGTCACGTCATCCGGATTGACCCAGGTAGAGATGGTGGTTGCTGACACACCGCTGAGAAGATCGATATTCCGCCCGATATTGACTGTGTCATTCACCCCATCAAACGACTGACCACCGCCGATGGCCCCGGCACCAGAGACCGAACCACTGCTCGTGCCATCAAGCCGACCGGTCGAGTCGGTGACGGTGCCGCCATCACCAACGCTGTCGGCAAAGTGATAGACCGCATCACACTGCTGCCACACACCTGCCGAGTTCTGTCCGTCAGTCGCGGTGCTGTTGCCGTAGTACATCCAGATCGAGTCCGACGCCGACGCGGCGTCGATCTGCGGAATCCGCACCCAGACATACGATGTGCCACTCTCGTTCCAGCGCTCGATCTCGTGATCAAGCAGCGTCCCGTCAGCATCATAGAACCGCAGATCCTGCCCCTGATCCTGCGTCACGTCGTAGCTGATCCGGGTGACATCGAGCTTCACGAGGACCACAAAGTCGGCGAGGTTTTCTGCTCGTGTCGCATTGTCAAAGG
Organism: Planctomycetaceae bacterium; assembly: GCA_020426425.1. GTDB lineage: Bacteria > Planctomycetota > Planctomycetia > Planctomycetales > Planctomycetaceae > JACKHO01. The sequence continues at coordinate 1,688 of JAGQQB010000362.1, forward strand.
TCAACTGCATGCGGTGCGTCCAACCGACCGCATCCCAGCCGGTCATGTCGGTAGCGAAGGGAGTGTCTTCTGTGACGGAGTAGGCATCGGCCACCGCCGTGGCAGGTGACGTAACTTCGATCACCGTGGCGGTGATTTCTCCCTCCGCCGTACTGAATGCAGACTCCCCACCACGGTTCGTTGCATCAACCCCTGTGTCGCCCACCGTACCTGTCGACTGATCCCAGGCAACGAAACGAATCTCATGCGCATCGCCAAAGTAATTCGTGGCGGGGACGAACCGGACCAGACTTGTGAGGTCAAGCAGGGTGGCACTGGAGTCAGAGAGTACGCCGAAGCTGAGCCAGTCGGTTCCGTTCAGCGAGTATTGCCAATCGCCGTGTGAGTCGTCGGCGTCGAAGACCGCGATGCCGAAGTTCGTGGTCCCATCAAGGTCGCTGATGGTGCCGCCCGCATCTGACAGCAGATCTGCGATCGACTGACCAGCGGGATTGGTGTCGTTCTCCTGAATGTCGTTCAGCGTGAGAGCACTGGTCACCGATAGGACCGGCGCGTGGTTGGTGCCGGTGATCTTCAAGTACACGGTCGCCGTACTGATGGAACCTTTGCCGTCTTCCACATCGTAGGTGAATGTCTCCACCGCGATTTGTCCGGCGGGCAAGGAATCAAACGCGCTGCCGGGGTCGTACAGGAATGTGCCATCGGGATTCATCGTCAGGGTGCCAACGAGCGATGAATCGTCGACCGCGACCACCGTCAGCGGATCGCCATTGAGGTCGTAATCGTTCTCGAGCACACCCGCCTTGGAATGAACCGATCCAAACCGCAGGAAGCCATCGGTCATCGACGTGTACTGAGCATCGGTCCAAGCAGCCGATCGGGCGACGCTTGAGATGCGGATTTCGTCAAGGAGGCCATTCCAGAAATTGCTCAGAGTGTTGTCGGCTCCATTCTCCTGAGCGCCAATGGTCACGTCGTTGTTGTCGGTCGTCAACGATGTGGGCAGGCCCGTGATCTGATTGAGCAAGACCCCGTCCTGGTACAGCGACAGAGTTCCGTTGTCGAAAACCCCGGTCATGTGGAACCACTGGTCCTGCGGAACGTCGGTCGATGACCCGGTCGTGACTCCGGCGGAGACGTTGACGAACGGCCTGCCGGAGACGTTGGCGGCTTGCCCCATCAAGTATGCATCGTCTGTGGAAACGCCGAGCTGCCGTCCCAGCCAGGCCATGGTGTCAACGGAATCGCCATTCCGCTGAATCCAACCTTCCAGGGTAAGCTGTGTTCCAGAGATCGCCAGTGCATCAGTTGCGCTACTGGCGATTCGAATGGATTCGCTCACACCGTCAAAATCGAGGGCACCACCGGTAATCCCGTTGACCTGATCAGTTCCACTTAGGTTCGTGGCGACACCGTCCTTGGCATTCGCGGTTGAGTCGGCAATGGTGCTCCCGGAACTCAGATCATCATTCAGGTGCCAGACACCTGCATAACCATTCGACCAGACCCCGGCCGAGTTCTGAGCATCGACCGCGGCTGAGTTGTCGTAGTACATCCACAGATAGTCGCTGCCGGAGTTGGCATCGATCTGCGGTACCTTGACCCAGATGTATGACTTCCCGTTCGGATTCCAGGACTCGATTTCGTAGTCCAGCAGGGTGCCATCGGGATCGACGAACCGCAGGTCGGCGCCATTACTGTGCGTGCGGGAATAGTCAATGCGCGTTGCATCGAGCGTCACCAGAATCGGGAACTCGGTGAGATCTTCCGTACCGGCGACGTTATTGATGCTCAGGCGCTGCCGCGCGCCCCAGGCATCGTCGAACCAGGTATCGCGGGAATCGAAGACACCTTGCGCAGGAACGGTGTAAATGTCGGTGTTGGCGACGGCCGCCCCGTTCAAGGGGACAAACGCGAGCGCATCCAGCGACTGGCTGCCACTCGTCATACCGATGTCGTCGCCATCAAAGATGATGCGGGCAGTCGCGGCGGCGGTGCCACTGCCATAGGTGGTTTGACTGAAGGTCAAACCGGCGATGTCGTTGGACTCCACGGCAATTGAGTTCGAGCCGACCGCGTTGTCGTTCGCGTCA
>JAGQQB010000363.1 GCA_020426425.1 Planctomycetaceae bacterium
CCACCCGATCTACATCATGGACATCCTGTCCAGCGAGATGGTGAAGTACGCGTCGAACAACTTCCTCGCGACGAAGATCTCGTTCATCAACGAGATGGCGAACCTGTGCGAGCGGGTGGGGGCTGATATCAATGAGGTGCGGCGGGGCATTGGCCATGACCGCCGCATCGGGTTTTCGTTCCTGTTCCCCGGCGTTGGCTATGGCGGTTCCTGCTTTCCCAAAGACATTCGCGCGATGATCGCCGTCGGTGCCGCGCGTGATTTCGAAACCAGCATCCTGCAGGCAGTGGATGATGTGAATCAGCGGCAGAAGTCGGTGCTGTTCAACAAGATATCGCGGTACTTTGGCGGCGAATTGCAGGGGAAGAAGATCGCCGTCTGGGGACTCGCGTTCAAACCGCAAACCGATGACATTCGCGAGGCATCATCGCTGGAACTGATTCGGCGACTCCTCGATCACGGCGCGCGGGTGCATGCTCACGACCCGGTCGCAATGGAGAACGTGAAACACCAGTTCGGCGATTCGGTCACGTTCCATGACCATCATTACGACACGCTCGATAGTGCCGACGCCCTGGCGATTTTGACGGAGTGGAATGCCTTTCGCACGCCAGATTTCTCGTATCTCAAGCACAAGCTCGCTCAGCCAGTCGTGTTCGATGGACGCAACCTGTACGACCCGGCGCGTCTCGCAGAACTGGGGTTCTACTACAGCGGAATCGGGATTGGGCGGACTTCGGTCTGATACCGGATCTGATCTCCACCGCACGAACGATGTGCCGCAAGGACTCGGCACGATTCGGAGAATCGTGCGACACTGCCCCGATGTGACGGACTGCTGTCAGCCGAGGCCACCGAGCCGCGACGTCAGTTCCGGCAGCCAATCCAGATGCTGCGGCTTCATCACCGCTGAGCGTAAGCAAGTGAGCGTGGGTTGATCCCAGTCTTGGACGACAGCCGCCTGTTGCGCGATCGCGCGCGGCACCTCGGTCAGCGCGAGATAGACGTGTTGCTCCCGAGCCGCATGAAAGAGTCGTCTTGCCGCCGTTGACGCTTCGCTCGCCGCAACTGCTCGCACACCCCAGGCCAGGAGATCAAGTTCTGGCAACAGAATTGGAACGAGACGTTCCTGTGTATTCAGCCAATCGTGCAGCTGCAGCGCCGCCTGACGGCCAGCAGCAAGTCCGCCTGCGAACTCACCGCCGCGATCCAGCGGCAAGAGTCGCTGCGTCGCCCACAGCGCGACGGCTGCCGCACCAGGTCGCGAACATTCAAGCGAGATCTCCCCCAGATGCAGTTCATCTGAGGTGTAGTACGTGTACGGCGAATCGTGCAGATACAGTTCCGCCACCGTGGGATCATGAAACAGCACGCAGCCGCACCCGTACGGCTGCAGTCCATGCTTGTGAGGATCGATCACCACGGAATCCGCTCTACTCAAGGCATCAAACGCACGGCGCGTCTCTGGGCGCAGATTGTCGACTAGTGTGAAGTACCCACCGTAAGCAGCATCGACATGCAGGCGAAATTCGTAGCGGTCGCGCAGAGAGACGAGTTCATCGAGTGGATCGACAGCCCCGAGTGCCGTTGTCCCCAACGTGGCGACCACCGTCCCGACTTCACCAGCCTTGAGCAGCGGCTCCAATGCATTCAGATCAAGCCTCGCATGTCGATCAACCGGAATCGATTCAAATGGAAGCTGCAGCACTTGAGAGAGCCGTTGATGCGTGTAATGCGCCTGTAGTGAGGCGACCACTTTGCGACCGCCAGTCCGTTCCCGCGCGACCCACAACGCTTCAAAGTTCGCCAACGTGCCGCCGCCGCATAGATGCCCGAGGTGCCCGTCTGACGCTTGCTCGCTGTGCCGCCAGCCAATCATGTTGGCGATCGCTGCGACCGCTTCGAGTTCCATTCGCGAACTCGCCCGGCCTCCATCAAGGGCATGATTGTTGGGGTTGATCAGCATCGCCAGCGCATACGCCATCCGGGCGATCGCATGCGGCGGCTTGAGCATCTGACCGCAATACGACGGATGGAAGTAAGGATCATTGTCGCGCAGTCGACGCGCGACCTCGAGCAACACGTTGCGTTGTTCCGCATCATCGTGCTTGTCGAGAATCGGCAAATCGGCAAAGCCTGCCAGCAGTTCCCGCGCGGCCGCACCGAGTTGATCGAGTTCGTCGCGATTCCAGGTCATCGTGTGCGCTCTTGGCGTTGGATCGCAGAGCGATCTACGTCTGTTTTCGGCCCTATCGTCAGTGTGTGACGCTCAAGCCACGGACTTCGAGGGTGCCGAAACTGAAACCGACACTCAGATTCGATTTCGCCGCACGAAATGTCGCGTGCGAGACGTCCGCCACTTGCTTGTCGTTGATCTTTACGAGCGCGCGATCCCCCCGCAGACTGACCTCCACCGAGGTCCACTCGTCGTCCACCAGCGGCAGGTCGGCGACGCGCTGCAGCGAGATCGACTTCACACCTTCTCCCGGCGGGAAAGCACGGACATCAGTCCCGCGCTCAGTCGTGATCACCCGCAACACGTGCCCCTCTTGCGAGTTCATGGTGAACACGACACTGCGCGCACCATGCGGACGATACTGAAAGCGGACGACAGCATCCTGATACGGCAGATCGTAGAACAGGATCGGTCCGTGGTCCTTGTACTTCTTGTAGAGTTCATCGTCCTGCGTGCAGCGGGCGATTCCCTCGGCGATCCTCCAATCTCCACGCATCGCACGACGGGCCGACACCGGCTCGGCGGTGAACGGATCAACGAGCAGTGTTTCCTCTGCGAACATGCTGGTGGTCAGCACCAGCGAATATGCGATTGCGAGGAGCGTGGATGATGTCTTCATTGAAAGTTTTCCTGAAGTCACAGGTGGGGATGCCTAAATTTTGACTCGGTTTGAAGACGAGTCGTGGATGGTCGGATGAACGCTCCATTGCGTGTTGGATCGCGGAGCGATCCACGACCATGTTCATTGCGCCGGTGTCCGCACCGACTCCACCAGCGGGATCGGTTCCGACTGAATGTGTTGTAGGTTCTTCTGGAATTCTTCGCCGACAAATGCCGCGAAGCTGACGTAACCGCTGGGGACTTCTTCCGGCACATCGAAGGTGAGTTTTACCTCGCCGGTCCCGGTCACCTTGACCACTTGACGACTGATGCGTGCCCCCTGCTTGCCTTGCTTTAGAGTAACATGCAGTTGCTGTTCGCCGAGATCGTCACTCAGTTGGTGGGTGATCTTCGCGATGATCGTCCGTCCGACCGCTGTCTTGTCCGGTAAAGAGATCGAGATTAAGTCGGGTTGTTGCTTGCCGCGCGGACGGTTTGGCTTCGTGGCCGCCGCATCGTCGTTCGCATTCTTGCCAGCCTTCTTGCGCTTTCCGCCGCGGCGCTCGGCCGCCTCGCGTTCCTTCTCCAGGACGTACGCTTCGCGCACTTCCGGATTGTCACGCTCACGAAACGCCGTCAGCGCGTGATCGTTGGTGTCGACCATCCACTGTTCGAGGGTCGCTCGCAACTCTTGCAGCGCCGCTTGATGGTCAGGCGACTCGATCAGATTCACCAGACAGTCGGGATCGCGCTCGACATCGAACAGCTCTTCCACCACGCGGTGTTGATAGAGCTCGTGCCGATAAGCGATTCCCTGATCGGACTTCGCGAGTTCCGCCATGCGGCGATACGTCGAGGTTCCGCTCGTCGCGGTCGCCATCACCCGTTCGCCGTTCGACCAGGGATTGAACAGGTACAGATACCGGGCCGTCTGCAC
>JAGQQB010000364.1 GCA_020426425.1 Planctomycetaceae bacterium
TCGTCTGCTCGTTGCACATGAAGAAGTTGTCGAGCAGATAGAACGCTTCCTGCTCGGGCAGACTGTCTGCCGTGATTCGGGAGACATCCAGATGCCGGTCGCTGCCCCCCTTGAGGTAGCGTTCAATCTGCACCAGCAGACTCGGCACCAGGTTCATCGTGCAATGGAATTCCGGCACTTCTTTGATGTGCAGAGCCATGCCGATGTAATCTTTGGTGGCGTGCAAACGCACCCACGGCATCAACGTTTCCCCGGAGACATCGTCGGGGTAATACGGCTGATGCTGATGCCAGAACAGAGCAAGCGAAACAGGCTGCATGGGTACCAAACCAATCCTTAGCAACGAACCCCGTGCGGAACATAAAGCCGGCGCGGCTACGGCGACTTCGCACGTTCCAGAGCACGTTCATAAACACGCATGTACTCGCGAGCGCTGCGATTCCACGACCAGTCGCGCGTCATGCCGATTTGCAGCAGACGCTGCCAGTCATCCTGACGATGTTGAAACATTCCCACCGCTGACCAGACCGATTCCAGAAACGCCGCCGGGGTATAGGGGGTGAAGCTGAACCCGGTCGCAGTTCCATTGGCCAGATTCTCCGGTGTTGCGTCGATCACTGAATCAGCCAGGCCGCCAGTCCTATGCACGATCGGCACCGTACCGTACAGCAGACTGTATTGCTGATTCAGTCCGCACGGTTCAAAGCGGCTCGGCATCAGGTACGCGTCAGCACCGGCCTCGATGCGGTGCGCCAGTTTCTCGTGGAAGCCAATCGTCGCCGAAACCCGACCAGGATACCGAATCTCTAAATCACGCAGCAGTTCCTCGTAATGAGGATCGCCTGTCCCCAGAAAGACGAACTGTGTATTCCCCTGCAGCAGCGCTTCCATGTTGGGAGCGATCAGATCGAGTCCCTTCTGATCTGTCAGCCGGGTGACCATGCCAAACAGCATCGCCGAGGGATTTACTTCCAATTCCAACTCGCGCTGCAACGTTTCCTTACAAATCCCTTTCCCCGGCTGCAGATGATCGGCCCCGTAGGTCTTGGGGATGAGTGGATCGAGTTCGGGATTCCAGGCATCCATGTCGACGCCGTTGAGAATCCCCACCAGATGATCGCCGCATTCATTGAGCACGGCATCGAGCCCGCAACCAAACTCGCTGCGACAAATCTCCCGGGCATAGGTCGGACTCACGGTGGTCACCATGTCCGCGAAGGTAATGCCGGTTTTCAACAGATCGAGTTGACCGTAGAACTCCATCTGTCGCCAATTGAACAGCTTTTGCGGCAATCCCGTGAGTTCCAGATCCCACGGAGGAAACGAACCGTGGAACGCCATGTTGTGAATTGTGAAGACGGACCCCACCCCATTGAAGTCGACCGTTTGCCGCAATTGCTCACGGACGATGGCGGGGATGACGCCGGTTTGCCAGTCGTTCGCGTGGATGATGTGCGGCAGGAAGTACAAATTGTGGGCCGCTTCCAGCACCGCCCGGCTAAAGAACAGGAACCGTTCCGAGTTGTCGGCGTAGTCAAAGCCCCCTTCCACATACAGCGACGCGCGGTCAAAGTAGTTCGGTTGATCAATCAACCAGACCCGCAACGAACTTTCCGGAAGGTCCGTTTCCAGAATGTCGGCCCGGACACGTTTCATCCGCATCTGGACTTCGACCTGTCCAATCTTTTCACCGCGTCCCTCTTCAGGGATATGACGCCGATAGCACGGCAGCGCGAGGACAACCTCGTGCCCATCCGAGGCCAGTGCCTTGGCCAGACCGGTGGCGACATCAGCCAATCCGCCTGTTTTCGCAAACGGGACCGCCTCGGAACTGACCAGCAGAATCCTCATGACCAAACCTTCATTCGTTGCCGCAACTCTCAATCAATCCAGGGGTTTTGATCCGTCAATATTCTCGATCACCAACGTTACTTCAAGCGCACAGGTTTTCCAATCGGAACCGGGCTTGCTGCCCGGAATCGGGAATCAGAATCGGCAATGACCGACTTACTGGAAGAAGTAGACGCCTGCCGCTGTCTTCCGCAGAAGCCAGTTCCGATCGCCATCCGACAGATCGCTTAAGTGATCGCGAATGAGTGCCAGCGAGGCGGCGTACGTGTGTTCGCCATCGAGTTGATACGGTGCATCGCTCGCCCACATCAGCCGTTCCGGACCGAACGCATCCAGCAGACGGCGGATCATTGGCACCAGATCGTGATACGGCGGCTGCTTCTTGCCGAGCGCATAGTAGGCGGAAATCTTCACGTACATCGCAGGATGCCGCGCGAGGCGGCACAGTTGATCGACATCCTTCGAGCGAATCTCGCCATCGGCCCCGATGCGGGCGAAGTGATCGATGACCACTTTGGTCGCGGGATGCTGCGCACACATCGCGTCGACACCGACAAGATCAGCAGGATCGATCAGGCAGCACATCGCCTGACCGGTCTCAGCGGCGGTCTGCCACATCTCCCGCATGCCGTCGCCTGAGAGCCATTGCTCACGCCCCTGAATCCGCGATGTGATGCGAAACCCTGTGACGTGCTGCTTCAAGAGAGATCGCATCGCCAATCCGGGCGACTTACCCCGATCATCCACCATGCCGACCACCCTCAAGCGTTGCGGAAACCGGGCTGCCTCATGCACCAGATAGCTGTTGTCCCAGCCGTGATAAATGTGATGCTGAATCAGCACCACCCGCTTCACCCCCACCGGCTCACACACCGCGAACAGTTCTTCCGTGGTGAAGCTCTGCGGACTGAGATCGTCGAGCGTATTCCCATTCGCCAGCGGAAACTCTGCAACATCCCGGCCCCAGATGTGCGAATGGGCATCAATCCAGCCGGCGTCATCCCCCTCCGCTGCGCCCGTACTGGGCAACACGCCCAGCCCAACCGCCGCCCCAACACCAACTCCCGACACCAACAGCTCGCGCCGCGTCATCTGCGAATTCCGCCTCTGCATCGTCACTCTCCTCGCCTGGGTCGAAACGAACGTTGTGCAGTGCAGACGATATGGCGCGCGACCTGCATGATGCAATCACATGAGCGGCGCACTCACACCGCAATGGGCCAAATCGACACTCCATGCCTTGGGTGGGGACATGGAGCGGGATGGCGAACGAAGTACCGGGATTGCGAATCAGCTGTCGAACACTTCGATGCTGGCTGCTTCGCACATGCACGGGGACAGATTACCTCACACCATCGGACCCGCAGCTCGGACCGCGTCCGAAACTCCGGCGCTGTATTGGCTGAAGTTGTTGGCGAACAGGCTGGCAAGTTTGATTGCGGCTTTGTCGTACTCGCTGGGATCGGACCAGGTGTTGCGGGGTTGCATCACTTCTGTCGGCACGCCCGGGCAGGCGGTAACGACTTCGATCCCAAAGATGGGGTGGGTCTCGGTCGGTGCCGCCGCGAGGTCGCCGCTGTAGATCGCGTTGACCATGGCCCGGGTGTAGCTGAGCTTCATCCGTTTGCCGACGCCGTAACCACCGCCGCTCCAGCCGGTATTCACCAGCCATACGTTCGCGTTGTGCTGGCGGATCTTCTCGCTGAGCAGCTGCGCATACTTGCCAGGATGCCACACCAGAAACGGTCCGCCAAAGCAGGGAGAAAATGTCGCCTGAGGTTCGGTGACCCCCATTTCCGTACCAGCGACTTTGGCGGTGTAGCCGCTGATGAAGTGGTACTCCGCCTGTTCAGGACTCAAGCGGCTGACAGGTGGCAACACGCCGAAGGCATCGCACGTGAGAAAAATGAC
>JAGQQB010000365.1 GCA_020426425.1 Planctomycetaceae bacterium
GGCACCCAACCGCCCTGAACGGGCGGTCGGGCCATCCCGCGATTGCAGTAAGCAAACAGCTTCGGTCTACAGTCCGGCGACTCACCGGATCCCGTCATGGAAGTGCTGGCTGAATGATGCGCCAGACCTGGTCGGCCATGATTGTATGTCCCGCTGCGGTCAGATGCAGGCCGTCGAGAGTAGCCTTTGGTCCGGCGATCGCGCTGAGTAGCACGCGTTTGGGGATCAGTTGGACGCCATGTTTGCGCGCCAGTTTCCGTTGAATGAAGCTATAACGCTGTGCCAGTGGTGGCAACGGAAGTTCGAACATCAGCACCTGTCGACCTTCGCACGTGACTGCGGCGAGCAAAGCATCGAGGTCGGCGGCAAATTGGGTGGCCGACGTCGATCCCAGTAGATCGTTCCCGCCAATCTCAATCAGCACGAGTTCATGGGCGACAGCCTCGGTACGCACTCGGTTGAGCGCCGCAGCCGTCGTGGAGCCCATGTGGGCCAGGTTCTGCACATCGAGCTTGTGCTCCTGCTGTAGCAGCACCGGCCAGGGAACACCTTCCGACTGTTCGCCAGTTCCAGCGCTCAGCGAGTCCCCAATCAACGTCAAGCCACGTTCAGTGACCGGGGCAGCCCGTGGGGCGATGCAGTACGGAATCTCCCAGAGCATCACCAGCAACCAACTCACGCACATCACCTTCACCGCTGCTTGTCGCCAGCGAGTCTTCCAGACTGAGCCAATCCACGCACTGGTAGCGATGGTCACCAGGACTGTCAGCAGCGACGGCAGGGCCGTCGACGATACGAGCACCAGCATCCCGCCCAGGCAGGTGGCGGGCACAACGAGTCGCGATACCCAGCGCCGCTTTTGCAGCGACATCCCCGCCGCGCACAGCAAGAGGACTGCCCCAGTAAACAGGGATTGGCCACTGACAACATGAAACACAATCAACTGCATGCAGCACACGTTCGCATTGTCGCTAGACCGTTGCCGGGAGCGAATCGATCCACCGTCTGGGGATATCGATCACTACGTGTGTCGTTGCCGTTGTGCTGGAAAAATGGAGCGGAACTTCACTCGTTCTTGAGCAGCTTTAACATCCCTGTCCCCAGTGCCTCGCCAACCAGCATGTATGTTTCGGCATTTTGGTTGTAATGGTACCCCTGATTCTTGGGGGACGCTTCGGCTGCTCGCCAGAAGTCGCGAGTTTCAACCGTCTGCACGTTGCCCCGGAATTCGCCATAGTTTCCTTGGTCGCCGCTCACGGCCAACTGGGCTTCCGCGACCACCTTATGAGGGCCAGCCAGATTCCATCCGTCAAACCCAATTGTCGCAATCACAAACGGCGCTTGCGGAACATGGAATTCGTTCCGCACAGTTTTGATGAGCTGCACCAAATTCTGCTCGTACCGGCTGGCGTATGGTTCGCCCCCATCTTTGTGTCCCTGCCACCAGACGAACCCGGCGATTTCGTAACCGCGACCGGCCCAGTGGGGAAACTCAGTGTCGAAGCTGTCCAGCACCTGATGCACGGCGGTGAAGCAATCATCGTACTGTTTGCCCGCGTACCAATCGATGGGCTTGGGAGTTGTCCCCGTTTCCCATCTTGATGGTGAATCTTTGTAGCCAGCGTACGTGAAGCCTTCGTGTTCAAATCGCTCACTCCCCGGTGGCAGAAAGTCCCAACCGAGCGACCGATTTCCCTGCGATGCCTTCAGGATCAGGACCGGTTCGTCGTGATGGTCGCCGACGATGTGGCCAAAGCCGAGTTCGGGGCCGATGCTGTTCGCACCAGCGCCACAGCCTACGCTCAGCCACTTGTTGGCGGTGGCCGTGACCACGCCCTTGTACCACACGTCGTCTCGCTCCACCCAGTTGCCTGCGGCATCGACCAGATACGGAAACTTGCCTTCCTGCCCGACGACAGTCGCCAGTGTACCGGGGATGTCCACACGCGCGATCCAGCCCAGTCCGTTGGCCTGGTTGTTCAAGTACGTAATTTTGAAGGGAACTGCTGTTCCTGCGGTGAGCCTGATGTGCGTATGCGCCGCAGCTTTGCCCGGCTCCTTACGATAGACCTCCTGGCCGTCAATCTCCATGATGTTCTCTGTCGAGGCGCCATAACCAGGTCGCAGCTCGTAGACGCCCGTGGTGTTCACCCGCAACGTGCCTCGTACAATCTGTGTCCCACCTCCAGGGTAGGGGGTCGGCTCCACGCCACCGAATTTTCCGAGCGCTTTCGTCGCGATCGGTTGGAGCGAGTCGTAGTCCGCCTGCGAATCGTATGCGCCGGGATAGACGGACAGGACGGGATCGACGAACTCTGATCCCCAGCGGCTGCCCCCACCTGTCACCTGCCCAATGCCGACCATGTTGGACTGGCCGGACAGGATGTACACCTTGATGGGTTTGTCTGCGGCAAGTGCTGCTGCAGTGGTTCCTACGCTCAGAATTGCCAGCGTCAGGCAAACGGACATCCGTTGGAGATCCATGGAACGGGCCTACTACGCAGTGTGACAGGAGAGGAGACGACCATGGCACCACCATGGCAGCTTGTACCTTCTCGGCAGAAGTCGATGGGCTGCAAGATGGCACTTGCGCCCCACAGACACCGTAAGGCATCCTAAATGGATGAAGTTGTCGGTTCAACGCCTCGCCCCGCGCACGCTGCGAGTCATGGCCTGATCAACCAAGTGTGTCGGGGGGACAAGCCATCGATCGCAACTACCCCTTGCCGCTCTGTCCGCTCCCCACGCGATAGGCAGTGGCCGCCGCCAGAATGATCCACAGGGCGTCGTACGGACTGAAGAAGTCCGACAGGGCGATCGCGCTTTCGGGGTCCAGTGACAGCAGTAGGAACAGGAGAATTTTCCAGCCGGCCACCGATATGAACGAGATGCCCGCCGCGATAAAACCGGTCAGTTCGTCGAGCCACTCCCCTGAGCCAATCGCAACGGCAAATCCAACCACCGCGCCCACGGCCCAAGCCACAATGCCCACCTCGTAGCCGGTACTCAGGATGATGGCGATCCAGATGCCAGTGCATATGGCTCCAGCCACGCAGCCGACGATGGTTCCCAGGATCAGGGGCCACATGCGGCTCGTCGCGCGCGACCCGCGGCGCCCCGAATTCGATGTCTTTCTCGGTTTCTTCTTGGACGCTGACGAGCGGGCAGGAAGCGGTGGCAGTGCTTCCCCCATATCGCCGAGATCATCGTTGAGCCAGTCGTCGTCAGCGGCTGGAGGTTGGGTGACCCGTGCCGTGCGTGGACGCGGCGGAGCCGACCCTTTGGTGGCCGATGGTTCCTTGGTGCTTGTCGGATTCGGTTTCGCCGAAACCTCATCCGTCTCCGCCACCTCGACCACAAATGGCTGCGAGCATTTCGGACACTTGACCTTCTTCCCGATGAACTCCGGATTCTTCAGCTTGAGCTTCGTCAGACATTCCGGGCAGGTGGAAAGAAAGGGAGTTGCCATCGAAACTCCAAGTGGAATGAAAACAGAGTCGTGTCGATCCAGACCAGAAAAGATTGTTCTCGTAGCTTACCCGTGTAAGCAGATGGGCTGCAACTTGGTCAAAGAGCACCGCGTGGCCGAGAGGGGCGTCTGCCCGACGATGTTCGTACTCGCCGCAGCCAGCGTCGGCGGCGTCCATTGGATGATTCCGCTGCCGTTTCGCTCGCGATGACCAACATGCAGCGGACACAACGCGTTGCTGGCGACCCAACCGCTGACTGGACTTCCCGTGCCATGGTGGGAGTTCAC
>JAGQQB010000366.1 GCA_020426425.1 Planctomycetaceae bacterium
TCATGTCAGGTTCCTTTCGGTCTGTTCGTGGGAGGTTGGTCAAAGCGTCGCTGCAGTTCAGTGAGTTGGCTCGCCCACAGCTCCTGAAACGGACTGACCCAGCGTTCGTACATCTGACGCAGCGGCACCGCGTTGAGAGAATGAATCCGCTGTCTGCCTTGTGCCTGTGTCACAATGAGGTTCGCCTCGCGCAAGACATCGATGTGCTTCATCACGGCGAAGCGACTCAGGTTGGGGAATTGCTCCACCAGACTCCCTGTATTCTGAGGGCCAGTTCGCAAGGCATCCAGGATGGCTCGACGCGTTGGATCGGCGAGCGCCTTGAATACAGGATCCAGATCCTCGGGCATTGCGGACGACAGCCTCCCTGATCGCGAGATTGATTCCGTTGTTCTGTGGCTGCACTATTCACAGCGTTGCTTGAGCCGCTGCAGGATGTTCTCCCAGCCCATCGTGACACCAGTGGAATGCTCCGGATCGATCGGGCCAATCGCCTGATGCCGCAAAGTGATCCTGGTTCCCTGACCCTCTGCTACCAGCCGATACTGCACCCAGTTCACAGCTGGGTACGACATGAACAACGGACCGCACATCTCCAGGAGTTGCCCTGGTTTGATCACCTGCACCGTGGCCCAGTAGTGGCCAACGCCTTCGCCGAGATCCCGAAACCACCGCCCGCCCGGCCAGGGTTCGAGCGTCATCGGCAGCGCCAGATCGTCAGGCCGCATGTTGTCCGGTCCCAGTTGCTCCAACAGCGCCGCGAAGACAGCGTCGGGCGATGCGGTGATGTCAATCTGCTGCGTGATGTCGATGCCGAGTTGCATGCATGGCTCCTGCTGAATTAGGTGACTTGGGAGTAACATATTGGTCGGCGAGAGATTCTGCAAGTGACAGATTCGTTTTGAATTGAATTCAAGACCTCACGGCAGGTCGGCCAGCAAATCCTCGTCACTGTGCTGCCGGAATGCTCCACCCGCGCAGCATGCAGATCGCCGAAATTGCAGTGCAAAATCCGACGAAGACCACCAGATGCAGCAACAACCAGCCGACGCCGCGCCAGCCTCGCGACCAGATCAGGTATGCAGGAAGGCTCAGGTAAGGGAAGAGCTGACACCAGTCTTGCGAGAGAAACGGAATGGGATGTCGACGGTGTCTGCTGTCGATCATCATCCAATGCACGATGAATCCTGTCAGCGGAAGACTGAGCAGACTGGCCACCGGAGCCCAGCGAGGGACGAACCCCGCCGCGGTGCTGCTCAGCACGATCAGATAGAACGCGAACACAGCACGCCACATGGGGCCGTTCGGCGCCCGCTGCTGAGTTGCCGGTTTTGTTGTGCCCATCGGCGCGCCCTCGTCTTGCCCTTGGCTGACCTCTTGATGCAGCCATCAGTTTGATGCAATCTCGCCCCTCACGCCACCGTCCCGACCATCCAGTTGGCGGCGGTGTAGTAGATGACCACACCCATCATATCGCTCAGGGCGGCGATCATCGGGTTAGACATGATCGCCGGATCAAGCCCGATCCGCTTGAGGCCCAGCGGCAACATTGCGCCGACGATGGTCCCCATGGTGACAACCAGGAAGACGGTGGACCCGACCACCAGCGATTCCCGCCAGCCAACCATCCACAGCGCGACGACCACCGACAGTGCCGCGAGCACCGCCCCCAGGCACGCGCCGATGCGGGCTTCCCGCCAGGCGATCCAGTGAACGTGACCTTCGGTTTCATCGAGCGCCAGTGCGCGAATCACCAGCGTGGCGGACTGCGAACCGGCGTTGCCGCCACTGGCGAGCACCATCGGCAGGAACAACACCATCCAGGTGCCGGAGTCGGAATTGTCCAGCCAGCCCAGCACCTGGGCCGTCATTGAGGCGGCTCCGAGTAGAATCACCAGCCACACCCCACGCTTGCGGGCGAGTGTGAAGAAAGGTGTGTCGAGATACCCATCTTCGAGAGGTTGCACACCCCCGAGCAGGTGGGCGTCTTCGGTCGCTTCTTCCTGGAGCACGTCGGCCGCATCATCGTGCGTGACGATGCCGACAAGCCGATTCTGATCATCGACCACCGGAATGGCGAGGAAGTCGTAACGCAGCAGTTCGTTCGCGACATCTTCCTGATCGTCCGTCACCTTGACGGAGATCGGATCGCGATCCATCAGGCTCGACAGCTTGGTCGACGGTTTGGCTTGGATCAACTTACGCAGCGAGAGGAACCCCAGCAGTCGGCGTTCTTCATCGGTGATGTAGATGTAGTAAATCGTCTCGCGGCTCGGGGCCTGAATGCGAAGCCGTTCGAGTGCGTCGTGCGCCGTGATGTCCGCCGGCAACGACGCGTACTCGGTCGTCATGATCGCCCCGGCACTGTCTTCCGGATACGACAGCAACTTGCGAATCTCCGCCCGTTCCGCCTGAGCAATGAGTGGCATGAGCGCTTCGAAATGCTCGACATCCATCCGTTCGAGCAGGTCGACTCGGTCGTCGGCGGACATCTCCTCGACGATGCGTGACAGACTTTCCCGGTCGATCAATTCGACGAGGCTCATCTGGAACGGCAGCGAGAAGAACGCGAGGATTTCTGCCTGATGCGGAGGATCGCCATGCCTGAGCACGTCCCACGTTTGCTCGGGGGTCATCCCATCCAGCACTTCCGCCACCAGTGCTGGATAGAACGCCGTGCAGAGTTCGCGCAGCCCCGCCTCATCGTGCTCGGCGAGCATGATCCGCACATCGGGTTGCAAGAGCGATGTGTAAACTGACGCAGGCATCAGTGATCACAAGCGAGGGGATGAGAGCGCCGCACGCAAATTGGCGCAAGATCGCAGGCGGCATTGTCCCGATGGCCGCGCGCTTCCGCAAGCGGGGGGTTATTCCATCAGACGATACTGATCGATTCCATGAGTTGCCCGCAGCCCTACGGCAGCTCTTTCAACCTGATGCGGCGATACTCCATCTGCCCACGATCTCCTTCCAGGCCGATCGGCCCGGTGTCGGGTAGGGCGTACTCGGCTTCGAGAACTTCGCCATTACAGGTGCAGTGCGCGACATTGCCATTCACCGTGATCACGAGTTCATTCCAGTCCTGCGGCCGGTACTGCTGAAGATCCTTGTACGGTCCAGCGAGCGGATAGTCGCGGCATTGCAACTGCGGCTTGCGAATGAAGACGCCGCTGTCGGCATTGGGGGTGGCGCGGAACTCGAGCTTGAGGACGAAGTTCTTGTGGAACTCCTGCTTGGTCCACATCTGCTGGACACGACGACCTTCAGGCGGCGTGGTGACGACGACGCGACCATTCAGCGCGACATAGCGCCCATCGTTGCTGGTCTTTTGGCCATCGAACGATTCGGTGATTTCGAAGGACTTCTTGTCACGGAAACACCAACCGGTGAGATCGTGACCGTTGAACAGCGAGACGAATCCGGACTCGAGTTGGAAGTCGTCGGGTTCGGTTTCCGTCCAACTGAAGGTGGCAAAGAGCGGCTTGAGTGCCGCAGACCATTTCGCGTATCCGGCCCCATTGGGATGCAGCAGATCGGGGAACTCCTCAGCTTTGGCGTCCCCTTCGGAATTGGCGAACAGCGTCCAGGTGTCAAGCACGGTCACTTGAGCGTTCTCTTTCACCCCATCGGCGACGAGTTTATTGATCTGTTTGATCTTGTCGGCAGGCCGCTTCTTGGACGCCGAACTCGGAAACACCTGGCAGAGCACAATCGGCATGTCCGGATTGTGTTCCTTCAGACGGCC
>JAGQQB010000367.1 GCA_020426425.1 Planctomycetaceae bacterium
GAAGGGGCTGAGATCACGACCTTACGGGCGCCAGCGGCGATGTGGCTGTCGTAACCGGGTTTTTCTTCGGTTGCTTCCGAGGTGAAGAAGCCAGTCGATTCCAGTGCGATGTCGACGCCCAGACTCTTCCAAGGCAGGTTGCGAGGATCGCGTTCGGCAACGACTTTGACCTTCTTACCATCGACAACGAGGCTGTCGCCATCGACATCCACAGTCCCGGGATACGGCCCCTGCACGCTGTCGTACTTCAGCAGCATGGCGAGCGCTTTGGGATCGCCCAGGTCGTTGATGGCCAGAATGTCGAACTCGCCCTGGCGAGCCATCATGGCGCGGAACGAAATGCGTCCAATACGACCGAAACCGTTAATGCCAACTGGAATTCCCACGGAACATCCTCCACAAGACTTTTGAGTGCAAAGTTTGAAGTCGCGAAGTTTAGCCCCGTGCGGCTCAGCACTCAAGCAAATGGCGATCACAACTGCCGGTGACGCATAGACCTGCGTTTATCACTCTACCGTAACAGATTGTGAGGGGAGAGTTTAGTCGAGCGCATCAAGAGTGGGAAAATGGATGGCCAAACCGCTCCGCAGGCGACCATGCAATTCGTCCGGATCGAGTTGATCGACCGCCCGCTCCAATGTGTTGATGCTCTTGCTGGGAATCGCAATATGCACCACCGGTTCACCTGGCTTCACAGCAGGCAGCGTTGTCATGCCCAGGATCAGGCCATCGACAGGACTGACGAGTGCGTTCTGATGATCCCCCAGGATGCCAAAGTTGGAGGCGATGATTTGTCCTTCGCGAACAATCTCGCCGGGACGTGCGTGAAACCGGAGGAAGCCCCCCACCTGGGCACGGACCCAGGTCGTCTTGCGGACCATCGACTGGAACGGCGGCGGGACCGACTCACCATCCATCAGGCCCAGTTCAATGAGCACATTCCGTACGCCCCGCATACCGATTTCCAGCATCGACGTTTCGACTTTCAGCGGCTCGCCAGCTTCAAGAATGATCGTTGGACACCCGACGCGACACGCCTCGCGCCGCAAGGATCCTTGCGGACCGGTCCCATCAATCACCAGTTCGCAACCAAACGCTTTGGCGATGCGTCGTACTTCAGGATCATTAAGATCTCCCCGCACGTTGGGGAAGTTGATCCTGGTCTTCGCCGCCGCATGCAGATCGATCCCGTAGTCGCACTGCTGGATCACTTCCCGCATCAGAATATCGGCGATGCGACTGGCGAGTGACCCAGTCGCCGATCCCGGAAACTCACGATTCAAATCGCGGCGGTCAGGGAGATAACGATCATGATTCTCAAAACCAAACACGTTGACGACCGGCAGCAGTATCAACGTTCCCGCCTTCAGCGGCACACCACTGGAAAGCAACTCGTGAATAATCCCGGTGCCGATGAGTTCATCGCCGTGAATTGCCGCTGAGACGAATACGGTGGGGCCAGGTTGTCGGGCGCGAATCACCCGGGCCGGAATGCTGACATCGGCCCCAGTGTAGGTCTCCGAAATCTTCAGCTGCAAATCGCACGTTTCGCCGCGACGCACAGGCACGCCACCAAGCGAAAACCGGGAGGAACTGGAGGGCATTCAGGTCTCAAGCAAGAGGGGAGAACCGGCGCAGCACGACCCGACCAGCCACTACTGTTGGGCCAGAAACGTCGAGGCACGCCGGACCGACTCCAGCGGAGCGAGCGGCAACGTAAGCGGAAGCTCCTCGGTAATGCGCTGCGTCAGTTGGCGCGTCGTCGGGCCGGTGGTGGACATCGGCTGAAACCGGTCCGAAATCGGTTCGGCTGGCGTCGGCTCCGACTCAACTGCGCCCGGCTGGACGGGAATAGGTAACCGAGCGCGTTCCTGGGCATCTCCCATCATCGTCAGTTGAGTGGAGAGTTCACCAGTACCCGGTTGCGAAGCCACCGCCCGTAGAATCGCACGATGCGACTCTCCCGGCGCCAGCTTCGTAATGCGATGCTCAATCAGCCGCCCATACCGATGCTCGAACTCCGGCGAAAGCTCGACGTTGATGGCGACGTTCTCCGCATCAGCGGTGCCGACGTTCTTCACCAGAAAAACGAGCGACAGAATGTCCCCTTGGGTCAGCACGTTGAACTTGCTGACCGACAACCGCAAGTCCGGTCGACCTGGGTCAGGCAACGGAACCGGCGCCGGTTCGGGAATCACGACAGGATCGTTCGCCAGCAGCGGGACAATCGGTTCCGGACTCGGAGTCGGCATCACCGCCTGGCGTACATAGGCCGAGGCGCTCACCACGGCCGTCGCTTCCAGCGATGTCTCCGCCCGTAATTCGGAATGCTGATCCGGCATCAGCGTCACGGTCAATTTGCGAAGGTCTCCCGGCGGTATCTGATTCAGATGCCACACAAGTTCGTCCGCTTCCACCAGCGCCGCTGGTTCCACTGCCGAAACCCGTTGAATCGCCGAGAGCCGCTCACGCACCGTCACCGCAGGAACAACATCACCGCTCGTGTTCCGCACAAAGATCCAGTACGTATAGGGCGAGCCGACCGAAGCGTTCTCCGCCATCACCTTTTCTACTTCCAACCCCGCAATGCGTAGCGGCTGCGTCGCACGGACGGGATCGACATGATTCGCGGCAACGATCTGGACCGGCGTTTGTGCCAGATGCGGTACCTGGAAGACATATGGCTCGAACAATCGCCGTTGCGGACGGTCCAGCGGCGTCATCCGCCATGACTCGTCAATCGTTAGCGCGGCCAGATTGATATTGCTGATCCGAGGATGCGAAACGCTCGTCTCGACCAGTCGCTGATCAAACACCCCGCGCACGCGGGTACGTAGCACCTCGACTTGCAACGACGATTTCAACTGCGGCTCGAGCGTTGGCTGTTCTTCCGGCACGGTCGAAACCACCGGCGTTGCTGGCGGCATCTCGACTTGTGCAACCGCAGTTTGCGGAGGGTCGTACCATAGGAACAGCAGGACGGCGAGCATCAACCCGGCCGTGCCAGAGACTGCGCCAATCGTCCAGACAGGATACCAGCCAGCATCTTCATGAAAGAATCGCTCCACCCTCAACCCCCAGCGGCGAAGCTGGAAGTAGACGGCGGCGAGATCAGGAAACAGATGCTTGGGACGAGGAATGCGTCCGTGTGCGGGCACGGCGAGACTCCTTCCGACCGAGTGAATGAATGCAAATTGTCATGCTGGGCAACCGCTCATGGGCGTCTGCGGATTGCCCCGTGACTGCGGAATAACAGATTGCAGAGACTGGGGGAATAGGAATGTCTGGGGATTGAGCCGGGGGACCGACGTATGCCCGGCGAAGGGTGCCTGGGGCGCATGCAGCCCGCGCATCGGAAGATTGCTCACAACCACACGCAAAAACGAAACAGTCAATCAGACCCCCGCGGCCCCAGCCCCATCGCGGCACCCAGGAGTCCTGCTGCCTCCGGTCCCGCTCCGCTTGGAGCACGCCGGTCACCGGATCGGCCATCGAGGTGACGTACTGAGTCTTTAAATCCGTCGCCGCTTGACGTTCGGCGGCGGCGAAGGTGGCGAGGTCGGCATCGTACTGGGAGCGAACATCGGTAAACGCACCGGCCTTGGCGGCGGCCTCATCGGCCTTGAACTGCGCCCAGGGGAGCTGCGTGCTGGTGGCCAAATCGGCATAGGCCGCGGCCTCGGCATTCAGCAGCCCCTGCTTGAAATTGGCGTTCGCGGCGCCAACATCCAGG
>JAGQQB010000368.1 GCA_020426425.1 Planctomycetaceae bacterium
TCGCGCAAGGTACCGGGCCACTCTGAGGCATCGAGGACGTTAAGCCATTCTTGAACTTCGGCGACCTTGTATTTCGGACCGCTGACCATGAGAGCGTTGAGCGTTGGTTCAGGGACGATTCGCAGACCGCTCGATCCTCCCAGGGACGAGATTCCGGCAACGTCGAGCATGCTGGATCCAAGATCCTGGATGCCCCCCATCATGCCGCCGAACGTTCCGCTGTCCGAGGAGACGACGGAGACGTTGGCGTCGGGAATGAGTTGCTCCAGCATGCTCGCGGTGGTCGTCGCGTCTGCCGATTGCAGGGGGAAGACAGTCCACGCGGTGCTCGGAGGAACAACTCGCATCGTCGACTCGATCAGTTCTTCGAGTCGATTCAGGGCTTCGGCGTCCGGGGAGGCAATGACGAGATCGTCGCCCAGGATGGTGATGGTGACCGGAGCATCACTCGCGGTCGCTGGAGATTGCGGCTGGGCTGGTGCGGGATCACCAATGAACTGATCGATCGCGTCGTCGAGTTCATCACGTGGAGCGTCTGCCTGAGTGGTGAAAGTGGGTGGGAACGGGACCGCTTGCGGCATACGGGCAGAGTCCTGGGTGGGTACGTTGGGTGCGGCTGGCTGACTGGCAGGTTGCACGGGCGGCAGCGAGGGCGCTCGTGGTTCCCGGACCGCGCCTGTGTTCCCGCCGGGCTCCTTGATCTCCCGGATCGGTCCGCGATTTTCGGGGGTGACGATGCGGATGGGAGCGGGCGTGGTGGAGTTCCACATACGCTCGATAACCGGCAGTAGTTCGGACGGGTCCCGACCGCTGAGCGGGAAGCTGCGAATCAGCGTGTCGCTCCCTTCCCGTTGCCCGGTGCCATCTTCGCCGAGTTGAGCGAGTAACATCTTCACCTGCGTCACCTGTTCGGCGGTGCCGCGAATCATCACCTGGCGACTCAGCAAATCGGCTTCGATCGTCGGGGCGAGGTCCCCATCGGCCACGAACATGGCTCGGAGTGTGGCGGCTGCGACGAGCGGATCCATGCGGGTCAGAGGCACGACCGCCACCTGCGACATGCCGCCCCCCATGCCGCTCATCTGGCGAATGAGCTGGGCGACTTCCTCATGCTGCTTCTGCGTTGCGAGGATGTGGACCTTCCCGTTGTGGCCATCTTCGTTGACAACGATGCCAGGCATCAGGGCGTCGATGGTCTTGGTGACTTCCCTGGCATCGGCCCCTTCGACGGTGTACACCTGCAGATAAGGCTTGCGACTGCTGACGGCGGCATTGGCCGCGTCGGCGTCGACATCGATCGTGGTCAAGGTCTCCTTGACGATGGCGTGTTCGGCCATCGTCGCCGCAATCAGCAGTGTGTTGGTACGCGGATCGGCGGCAATGGTCGGCGATGCGGAATTGCTGGAAGAACTGCTGGAGCGCGAGTCGCGACGATCATACGCTGCCGAGACATTCGTGGCTGCCAGTTGAGCGTTCAGCATCACCCGAATGATCTCTTCGGCTTCGTCGGTGGAAATGTGCTTAAGCGTGTATGACTGGAACGTCTTGTCGAGCGGTCCGGCAGCTGCGGCCATTGTTTCCAGTAGCGTCTGAACGCGACGTAGGTTGCTGCCAATGTCGGTCACCATGATCGCCTGCGAGGTCTTCAGGCCAACGACCTTTCCTTGCGGGCCTTTCAATTGATCGACTTCATTCGCAATCAAGTCGACGTCAAGACCGGCGACCGGAAACACGACTGTGATGAGTTCGTTGTTTCCGTGCTGCGAGAGCTGGGACACCGGGACGTTGGGAATCAGGTTCGGTGGGATCCCATGATCGATGTTCAGGCAGACGAGGAACTCGTTACGCCGAATCAGCACATAGCCGCGCTGCAAGAGGTAGCCGTTGAGAATGTCGAGCGCCTCAGTTGGCGTGTAGGTATTCTGGTCGTTGTAACTGAATGTCCCCGGGGGGACTTCGTTGAGATCCAGTGTGAGACCGGAGACTTCAGCGAACAGCTTAAGGACATCTGGCCAGGGAGCGTACTGGAAATTGAAGCGGAGTTCTGGGACTGCGGCCTCCGTGGAGCCGACGGCATTTTCAGCTGCGGAGGGGTTACTTACTGCGGGAGGGGTCGTGTTGTCGGGAGTTGCAACGGGAACCGTGTTCGCCGCGAGCATGATGCGACGCGGAGCCGTACCGAATGAGGCGATCACCTGCGCCCCTTCGGGGACAACTTCGTAGAACTGGGGGCGACCGTCGATGGCGGTCGTTGCCACAGTGGCAGGCGCGGCGGTGGTGGTTGGGGCTCGTTGATCACCACGCGTTAATGGCGTGCCCAGCTTCTGGGACCATTGGGTACGCTGCTCGGCCGACAACACTGCCTGGAATTTCTCATCGTACTCAGCCCGCAGCTTTTCCCGTTCTTCCTCTGAGCTACGGAAGCCGAGTTCCCCCCGCGCGGTATCGTAGGCGGTGGCAACCTCTTCAAGTTGCTTTTGTTGTGCGTCAGAGATGTTCAGATCTTTGCGGACATCGTCCTGCAACAAGGCGCGAGGGCCAGACCGTTGGAGCACGATCTGTTGCAGTCGCCCGACTTGTTGTTCACCAAGAATCTTGCGGACTTTGCCGTCGTTCTCTTCCTGAATTTCCTGGCCGATCTTCTGCATTTCCGCCTGGAGTTGCTGTCGTTCCTCATCCGACTCTGCCGATCGCAGCTTGTCAAACAGCGGGCCCATGCGTTCCCGCATCTGGTCCCGGTTGTCCCCCAGTTCCTCAAGTTGCTTGAGCTGATCGTCACTCAACTTGAGTTCCGCCTGCACATCGGACGAACGGATCTCCCGGGCGAGCGATGAGCCACGACCGGGGCCACCAAAGATGGGAGGCCCACCACCAGGGCCGCCTGGAGGACCGCCGAATGGTCCACCGAACCCACGTCGATCACGGCCGCCGCGCCCTCCAGGTTGCGCGAGTACCGTGGTCGTCAGCAAACACAGACATAGCAGGAGGAACGCCGTCCGTTTGACTGAATTCATGTTCATGTCCATGCGAACAATGAGGGTTCGAAATTGATCGTAACGACCGGCCGTTCCGGGGAGTGATTGGAAAAAATGCCCAGTCTCAACGAAACGGAAGCCGATGGGAGGGGTTGAATACTGCATTTGGCCGTCGTCTGCTTCGTACTTTTCGGCTGGCCATGAAGTTGTAACCCTTCAGTAGACGGCGCAGGTCGCAGAAAAACGTGATCTTGCCGGAGCCGTGCCCACCAGTCATGCTGGATACATTGTACCGGATGCACCTCCCTTAACGATTCTAGCGTTGCCATGTCACTGCTGAGAACACCGCAAACTGCATTCCTGACAGTTGTTGCCGTGATTTCCCTGGAGGCGATCGTGACCGCTCAGCCGGGAGCATTCTCGCCCGAAGACTCCTTTCGCCGGATGGATCGCAACGGTGACAATGTCGTCACCGCCGACGAAGCCTCCCGGTTGCCCAGCTTCATGCGTGAGGAATTTGCCAAACAGGGACTGAATTTTGACCGCGGCGTGCGGATGGACGACTTCACGCGTCGCGCTCCGAAGGCATTTGAAGCGATTCGCACCCGATTCAGTTCCGGCCGGTCCGACGGGGGGCGATCGGATGATGAGCGCCGCCGCGATGAAGAACGGCGACGGGACGAGGAACGACGTCGGGATGAAGAGCGGCGGCGTGGCGACAATAGCGATGGCGGTCGTGGTGACTCGCG
>JAGQQB010000036.1 GCA_020426425.1 Planctomycetaceae bacterium
TTCCAATTCAGTGCTCGGGTCCATGTGGGGGCCTAAACGCCGTTGGGCAAGCTGACCGCAGTGAATACGCGGAAACGCCGCAGCCTCGCACAGACAGCTTCTCGGGACTATTGTTTCGGGAAGCTGTTGTTTGTTTGTAGCGGAGACCTCATCGGTTCTGTCGACATCCCGCTTGGAAAGAGGCGACTTGGCTTCGGCATCGGATGGGCCGTTGCAAGTGTGTTTTGACCGACAATCGAAAGTGCAATGATGGTCCTGGAAGGATTGCTCGTCACATTGAATGAAGATCAGTCACCCAATCTGGCGCCCATGGGACCATTGATCGAATTGGCACCTGGACGCGAGCAGGAGATTGCATCGTTAGTGTTTCGTCCGTTTCAAACATCGCGCAGTTTTGCCAATTTGCAGCGGACACGATGCGGTGTGTTTCATGTCGTCGACGATGTGCTCCTGTTGGCACTGGCGGCACTGGGACGGCCGAGTGAACCCCTGGAATGGCAACCGGCACAAGTCGTCGACGGACTCGTGCTGAGGAGTGCATGCCGCTGGTACGAGTTCGATGTCGCAGAATTCGATACTGAGCGACCCCGTTCAGAAATCAGTACGACGATTCGGCATGTGGGCCGCTTCCGCGACTCCCTGGGTTTCAATCGGGCCAGGCATGCGGTCATCGAAGCGACGATCCTGGCTACCCGAGTACACCTGAACAACTTTGACGAGCTCGACGAGCAGTGGCCTTGGCTGGCGTCGGCGATCCAAAAGACCGGCGGACCGCGTGAGCGAGAGGCGTTCGCACTCGTGGCAGACCACGTTGAGCGTCATCGCGCCGAAGTGGCAGCTCGTGCTCCCGACTGCTGAGTCATGCAAGCCGCCGCACAATCTGCTCTAATGGGAGTCGATATCTTACCCCAATGGAGACGAGCGAATGACTGATGCGGCAGATGCCGACTGGGCGATGACTGATTCTGGCTTGAAGTACCGCGTGCTCACTGCAGGCAGTGAAAAGCGACCGACGGCGGCGAATCAGGTCGAGTGCCACTATCGTGGATGGTTGGACAACGGCCAGGAGTTTGACAGCAGCTACAAGCGCGGCGAGACGGCGACCTTTCCTCTGAGCCGGGTGATCCGCGGCTGGACGGAAGGTCTGCAGCTGATTGGCGAGGGCGGCAAGATCGAACTCGAAATCCCACCAGCGCTGGGCTACGGCGCCAGCGGCGCACCGCCGGTGATTCCAGGCAATGCCAACCTGCATTTTGAAGTGGAGCTCATCCGCGTGGTGTAGAGGTCGACGGCGATCCGTTGTCTCCCAACGGATGATGAGCGGCGTCATGCTCAGCACGCAGGTCGAGATGGGCAACGAGTGGACCTGCCGTTCTTACTTCACGACGTAGTCGGGAGGGAGAGCGGCGGTCATGCCCGCTCCATAGGGAGCCATGTAAGCACCCTGGAATCCGTAAGGGCTGGCACCGCAAGCACCACCAGGGCATCCTCCGGCGGGAGCATATCCGGGTGTGTAGCCGGCACCGTACCCACCATAGCCACCGCAGCTTCCACAACCACCGCCGCCCATCCAGGGGTAGCCCCCCATGCAGCAGCATCCAGAACCTGCCATCATGGCAACACAGGCGAGCAAGAGAGCGAAACGCTTCATGAGAGGGAATCCTTCCTTGAGAGGGGCGCCCGACGCTCAGGACTGAGTTTGGGACGGGCTTGCCGAGCGGAAGCTCGGACTTGGGCGAGGTGATCTGACTGGGATCCATCGCGGCAGACAGCTCCTGCGAGCGATTGGCCTGCAAGCGATTGGAAAGGGACGATACGCGTAGCCCCTCACGAGGGTCAATATCCTGCGCTGCGATCACTTGAGGCCATTTCTCGCTTTTGCAAGTTTTACCAAGGCCACAGGTCCTGCATGGGTTCGCTTGCGCAAGAATTGTTAAGCCTGCGATTTTCTCCTGATGCCGCAGGATGCGCGATGACGAACCTGAAGAGTGGAGTACTGGACGACTTTCCAGTCCGCTTCCACAATTGGGTGGCTTGGCCCCCCACAATCGCCGCCATCTCCTGAATCGCTCTCGCGAGGCGGCAAAGGTGATGTTTCATGGACGAGTCCACACCACGGTTTCAATTCCGAGTTCTTCAGGGACAGACAGATTTTCCCGTCCGGCCACTCAGCGGAAATCGCTTTGTGATCGGTGGCGGAAGTCACTGCCAGTTGCAGTTGGGCGGCGAAATGCCCATCGTGCATACAGTGCTGTCGTGGACCGGGACCGAGTGGCAAATCGAAGCAGTAGTTCCCTGGCCGCTGCTGATGGTGAATCATCAGCAGGTACGCACGCTCACGCTGCGAACCCACGATGTCGTCGAGATTGGCGACTTCCGTTTTCGCTTTGAGGAACGAGTCGCCGCCGTGTTGCCAGTCGGAGTTCCACACGCCGAACAACATGCTGATCCAGTTCCCGTGGCTGATGTCTTGAGTGAGGAACCGCATGCACTGGAAGCAGCGGAACTCACTGAGCGGCTCTCAGTTGCCATGGATGAACTTGAATTGCTGGAATCACGTCGACGCGATGGCTGGCAAAACCTGCTCGCTGCCGCCTTCGCGGCACAGGAGGACGCTGACGCAGTCGCCGAACCCATGGCACCAGTCCAGCCACAGATGCCGGCCTCTGAGCATATCGCTGAACCACCAACTGCCGCAGCGGACGAGGGCCAGACGCAGCGGTGGCAACATCTCGAAGCGGCCCTGTGGCAACTGACACAGCAGGTCCAGGGTCTGCACGACCGTGAATCAGCTCTCGTCAACAACGCCCAGCAAATGGAACAACAGCACGCCGAACTCTTGGAACGAATCGAGGCGATTCGCGCCGAACTGGCTGGCAAACTTCCGCCTGAAGCCGGACCGGGACCGAAGCTGAAGATCTCGGCTTAGTCCTCGACACCATATTGTGCTGTGAACAGACCGCACAATACCAGCCCGTGTTTTGGCCTGTTGACCTCACGCCAAACGCCGACCCGTTGACCATTGACCGCAAATGAACTTCAATACAGTCCGTTAGGTTCCATGAACTGGACTGATTGGGGACGTTGGGCGGATGATTGACGTACTTCTGCTGGCGATTGTCGGCGTTGTCACTTGGTGCGTCGCCTCGGAAGGGGTGTGGGGCGCGGCCATTACGTTTGTCGCGGCGATACTCTCCGGGCTTGTCGCGATGAATCTGTTCGAACCGGTCGCCGGATTTCTGGGGGCGAACATCTTCTCGTCGTACGCCTGGCAGATGCGGCTCGACATTATTGCGTTTCTCGGGATCTTCGCTGGTGGCATTTTCGGGTTGCGAGCAATTGGCGAGAAGCTAATGCCGACGTACATCGAAGTGCATCCATTGCTGTACGACATTGGACGCTGGGTGCTTGGCGTCGCCAGCGGCTATGTGGTGATGGCAGTAGTGCTCACGTCGCTCCATACGGCGCCGCTGCCGCGCGAGTTCCTGGGATTCACACCGGAACGCAACAACTTTTTCATGATCTCGGCCCCCGATCGACAGTGGCTGGCGTTTACGCAGTATGTCTCGGAGACTTCAATGCGTCGTCGCCTGCCCGATGGCCGTCTGGCTGCCTTTGACGTGGTCGAGTTTCCCGCCAATCCAGCGGACGCGAACACGATGCAGAAGTGGTCCTCGTTCCCGATTCGCTATGCCGCCCGCCGAGAGATCTTTGGCCAGGGAGGTGTCCCCAGTGGTGGCAATTCCAATCCCGCTCCCGCACCGCCGCCCACGGTGGCCCCAGCCCCATCGAGCGGGGGAGGAGCGTCGGGATTCTGATGGGGTGGGGAATTCGCTACACGAAATCCGAGTTCCAAAACACGTTCAATACGCGAAGCGGATTGAGTGCGGCCCTGCGTCAAGGTCGTGACAGGCTGTTTTGATGTCGAATTTGGTGTCGGTTTCGGATTTCGTGCTTCGGATTTCGGGTTTCCCCACGTAGAGATCGCTGACACTGTCCCGTCGAGGAAAACCATGCAGCGCTATCGCCTGATCGTTGTCTGCCTCTGTGGGCTGCTGCTGACCGGTGTGATCCAGGCACAGGAGGTGGGGCCTGGCACGTTGTCGCTGAATCCCCGCTGGGATGCCATCCGGACGCACGCGCCAATGTTCTACGAGGCGAAACTCGGTTGGCCCAAGAATACGCTGCTGCGCGGCGAACTGCAGTTGGAGTGCATGGTCGGTCCGCAACTGCAATGCCGCACGCTCAGTCACCCCACGGCGCTTGCTGAAACCGGACTCACACTCGATGTCGTCCTGCCTCCGCCGCTGGTGAACCGCGAGGAGGAGAGTTTCATCGTCCGGGCCAACTATCTGGGCGAAACGGGGACAATGTTCCTGGACGAGCATTTCCTCGTCGGACAGGTGCGTTGGAAGCGAACCATGGTTGTGGGTGTGATCGAGGACCGCCCCGGGACCATACCCGCAGGGATGGTGGAAACCACTGGAGATCCCGGAGAGTTCTTTCGGTCCGTCACAATCGAAGATTATGTCCCCCTGGTGACCAAGACACAACAAGATCCGACCGGCGGATACCGCTCCCAGGACGAACTGGTCGCGCTGCTGCGCGGTTGGACGCAAACAGTGACCAACATCCCGCCCGCCGAACTTCCCTCGGAACCACTGCAACTGCTGGCCTTCGATGTGCTCGCCATTTCCAGCGACCGGTTGGCGTTACTCTCGGCGGGTCAACTCGAAGCACTGCGATTATGGACTCAGGGGGGAGGGAGCCTCGCCGTGTCACTCAATGGCAAGGTGAGTGCCAATCTCTTGCCCTGGCTGAACCAGGTCGCGGGGGGGACGACGATCGAGCCCGTCGTCGGTCGAATGTCAGATGGGACGGTTCGACTGCTAGGCGAAGTCGGCACGGTGCGGCGTGGGTTCCCTGGGGTCGGCCGCTCGGTGTTGGTCTCGGAACCAACATCCGTCGCTGGGTCCGAGTGGAAGAAGGCAATCCTGCATCTGTGGAAAGTCCGCGATGAGCAGCAAGCTGCAGTTCTTTGGAACTTCAAGTTCAAGTTCGATCCACAGCAGGATTGGACCCGGCGCGATCCGATGGAAATGCTGCCCTGGGATGTTGCGTACGACAGCCATGCGACCACAGTGACAGGGTTGCTGCTCCCGGAATCAGTCCAAGGAGTGCCGCTGTGGATGGTTTGCAGTCTGCTGGCGGGATGCCTGTTGATCGTGGTCCCCGGTGATTACCTCGTCCTGGGTGGCCTGAAGCTACGGCGCTGGACATGGATGATCATGCCTGTGATCGCGATCGCTTTCGCATGGTCGATGTTCCGCACGGCGAACGCTTACATGGGGACGCAGGATTACCTGCAACGACTGACCTACATCGACCTGAATCAGGATGGTCAGCCGGTCCGCTGGTCCCAGTTTCAATTGGCATTTCCCGCCTCGACCAAGACATCGGAACATGCGCAGCAGGGCGTGCTGGAACTCGACTTTGGCGAAGGACGGAGTGCGGCGATGGATCCTGCGCAAATCGAGGAAACAATCAATTCGGCGGAGCCCGACAGCTATCAGCGCAGCGAGACGCGCGACTTGCCGCGTGGGGTCGCGGCGAGTGATGCGCCGGAGTACATCGGTGTCCTGCCGGGTGATTACACGGTGCGGCGGCGACTCAATCAGTGGACACCGCGCGTCTCGCGCCTGACAAGTTTTCGCGGATTGCCTGATCTGCCGACGACTCAACCGCCGGTCATCGACCCAGACCGATTGGATGGGCTGTTCGAACAGGGAGGTGAGGCATTGCGTGCAGCATTTGCTCCCGAATCCCCCCAGGCCGCTGTGCTGGTGTGGCACAAGGGGGAGTTTGCATCTGCCGAGCCAACCGCGACGACATCGCGTTTTGCAAAGATTACACAGCACGTCATCCAGCAGACGTCCCGTTCAGGCCCCGGACTGTTCACCATTCTGTCCCAGGTCTCACCACAAGGAGCGGACATCACGGAGGACCTGGCGCTCGACACGTTCCAAACAGTCGTGGTCGTCATCGTACCCGATGCCGATGAGAGTTCGTTCGTGGCCTGGCGACAGTTGATTCCCCGGTCGTGAACACTGCGCGAGCTTGGATCACGGTGAGCGGACCTGCGCCAGCAGCGTGTCAATTTGACATCGGGATCCCATCCACCGAACTCGCTCGGGTCCGTTTCAAAATGTTCGCAATTCTCTGATGAAGTTGGGGAAAATCGTGGTGAACATTCGCCCCAAACGGATAAACTGACGCAAATGTGACGTGTCACGTCGCGTTCGCTGCTCGACTGGCACTGGATTTGCCAGACTGAGTGGTTGGTATGAAGTGAACCTGCATGGAGGACATTACGATGGGCGATACTTCCCGCTTCTACGCTATCTACGATCCCGTCCCAGAAGAGTCTGCGGTTGGTGTGTGTGGGGATTGCGAGCGCAAGTCCCACCAACTTGAAACCCAGGTTCAGCGTTGGCTGTTGACGAATCCCCGCTTGAACTTCGCTTCACTGGTTGTGCGCGGGATTCCCAACGGACTATGTCTCGAAGGTGTGCTGCGTGGGGATGATGCTGAGGCCGAACTGGAAGCGATCCTGCGACAACTGCCCGGAGTCAAACGAGTCGTCAACAACATCCGCATCTGCCCCAGCGGCGAAGATTGCTCTGTGTGAATCAGCGGTTCATTGAGTCACCAGCGCCGGTTCGGTTCTCGGATTGGGGGATGCTGTGGCTCTGCAGAGAAGCTCAACGCTTGGTTCCGATTGGAACATCTTCGGTCGCTTGATGGCCAGCAGTGGGGCGTTGTGGAGAGGATCTCTCCCACAGCGCCCCGACCAGTTCGCCACGGTCGCCCGCAGCGAAATCCAGCGCATGTGTCGCCAACGGTCCAGGCACGCTCCTGCACTACCCCATCAGGTGACTTGGCGGTTTCAAGACCGCCACTACGGAATCGGCGAACCATTGATCAACAGGCTGCCGTTCACCTGCAGTGTCGGCGTGATCACGAGTTCACGCAGGAACGGTAAACCAATCACCTTGGTGATGGGCAAATCGATGATGTTGTTCTCATCGCTGAACAACCGAATCTCATCGGTGCCGGCCACGATCTGAATGCCGGTGGCGAGCGTGACCTGCGTGTTAAAGTTCGGCACCACTGCGGCCAGCGACATCTCGTTGCCGCTGATGCCGACCACTGATCGATCCCCGAGGAAGTTGAACACGATGCCAGTGCTCGAACTCTGAATTGTCGGTAGTTCGAAGTTGATCAAGTTGCCACTGATGTCGATGAAGTTGTCCGCCGCGCGGAAGTCCAATTGGATCGCAGTCGAATCCACTGTTTGCATGTCAAACGTGGGAATTCGCTGGTCCTGTGCGTCGAGCCGCTCGAAGTCCTGAATACTGAGCACCGAGGTTGAGCGGAACAACAGATCAAAGCCAACCACATTGGTTGGGCCGTTCATAGCTGGTAGCGGCAAAGCACGCAGTGAGTTTGCCTGGAAGAGAACATCGGCTTCGCCGCTGATGTCCATGGAGAACCCGACCTGTCCATCCGAAGGGACACCTGCCGTTCCCGGCAGCAGGTCAAAGCGATTGCCGATGACGTTCTGGACCAGGCGGCCGTCCCAATCGACGTGGAAGCCCGACAGGTTCTGCCGATTGGAGGCGAACACCTGGTTCGGCGTGTCCGCAAAGACGTCAAGCCGAAGGGGAACTTCATCGTCAATGGTGCCCACACCCTGTGGTTCCAAGACCGGAATGAGCACACCGGTGACGGGATCAACAAAGGACTGGACCAGACCGGGGGCCGCTGGCAAAACCCGATTGGCTGTAGTATCTCCGGAGTGAATGTAGATCATGTGCGGATTGGGCTCGCGCGCTGCTCCCCCAAGCGTAACGATTGCCGCTCCGACACTATCTGTGACCGAGGTATTCTCGATCAGAATGTTGTACGACAGCACATCATCGGCCTCATCAATGTCGAACAACCCGAGGTTGTTGCGGTTGACGTCGTAGAACTTCCTCGTGGCCGCCCATTCGATCTGGTTGTCCACTCCTGTGCGGCCGTTGTTGTCGAAGATTGAGTTCCGAACCTCCACATCGGTGGTATCTCGCACCAGTAATCCTTCGCGTGTCGAGTCGGTCACTTGCACCGAATCGAGCCTCAGGTATGAGTCGTTGGTTGTGGACTGCGTGAGACTGGCGATCAGTTCGTTCGCGATGATGCCGCGCTGGTTATTGTCAAAGTCGATCGCGTCCAGTTGGACCTTC
Organism: Planctomycetaceae bacterium; assembly: GCA_020426425.1. Lineage (GTDB taxonomy): Bacteria > Planctomycetota > Planctomycetia > Planctomycetales > Planctomycetaceae > JACKHO01. Next base: position 8,286 of record JAGQQB010000036.1, read on the forward strand.
TGGCCAATCGGTTCGAGTCCTGCGACGAGTCGGTTCTGGAACAGTGCCCCCGCCTGAGTCATCCCGGTGATGGCCCCACCAGAGCCAAAGCTGTTGACGGCATCCCCTTCAACGATGAATTCGCCGAGGCTGTCCAGCACCACGATCCCGTAGTCGGCCACAGTGGCTGAGACGCTGGTGAATCGCACATCGTGACCACCATCGCGAATTCCGGTGTCCGGGTTAATGTAAGAGTTGTTGGTGATGATCACACCGCGTCCCTGGATCACGTCGACAACCCCGGCGCCAATGCTGATCATGTCGTTCTGGCTGGCGAGAATGCCGGTGACCGGATTCGCGTTGGAACCAATTGCCTGATCGACATTCGCGATCGAGAACGTCACCTGCGATGGCCCGTCATTCACCAGATCCAGACTGCGGTTGTCGACGATGTTGATCGCCGGGCCAGGTCCCACCTGCCGCCTGACGGTCGCGTCGCGGAAGAGGACGAAGTTCGACGTCCGTTGGATATCGATCCCCGATGCACCGACGTTGTTGGAGTTATCCACATTGACACTCGAGACGAATCGAGCCGTCCCATCGAAGTCGAAGATCCCGATGCCGATATCACCTCGGTTGTCGACCTGGACGTTGGAGAACTGGGCACGGAAAGTCTGATTCGCGACGTTGTCGATCAGGAGCGATGTCCCGATCGCGTTATCAATTGAAGTCGTGCCGTTGGCCAGGAACTGCCCCTGGGTCGCAACGGAAACCGGGACGTTGGTGATGTGAATTCCTTCTGCCTGGCTCCCATCGATGGTGATCGCCTTCTGGAAGAGCGCCTGTCCGGCAGGAGTTTCGTAGAGAATCGCAGCGGCCGCCGCGCCACCGGTACCGGCGGTCGTACCAATGACACTGACGTCATCGCCGAAGGTCGCGCGAGTGAAGCGAATGTTGCTGCCGATCCCAGTTTCGGCCAGATCGGTAAAGCGAATCCCTTCGAAATCAGAGGGACGATTCAGGACCGAGACAGGATTGGTTGCCACGAACGTGGCCGTCGCATCGAGTGTATGGAGATCGATACCGATCCCGTTGTTGGTATCGACCGAAACGTTGTTCAGGATGAATACGGCTCCCGAGTGCTGGAAGATGTCAATCCCCGCTGCTGGTCCCCGCAAACGATTCGTGTCCACCAACGTGATTGTGTCCAGCGTGACAGTCCCCGTAGAGAGGCCTGGTGCGGTCCCGCCAATAAAGACACCCTGGCCCCCATCATCCAACGCATTGTCGGGATCGGGAATACCCAGAATGTCCATCTGCCGGAAGTTGATCGAACCGGCAAAGTCCTCAACCCGAAGCGAATAGCCGTCCGAATTCGTAATGCTGTTCTGCGTGTTTGCGATCGAAGTATTCGAGATAATGCTCGACGAACCACGAATCACCTGCATCCCGTTTTCACCGGTACCAGAGATTTGCACGCCATTCAGTCGGAAGGTTCCCAACGTGTCGATCAACGACAGACCGTGGGCATCGGTTCCCTGCACCGTGTCGATGAACAGTTCTTCCAGCGTGCCGCTGGTCACTCCATTCCCGACGATCGCCGAGCCATCGGTGACGTTGGTGATCCGAAATCCGGAGAAGCGTGAGTTGTCCGCGAGCGTAACCGCATTGCCAGTGACGTTGGTGATCAGTGGTAGATCGCCGACCGGGTCATTGACCACTGGAATCGAGATTTCCGTGTCGAGGCCAAAGACGGGCAACGTCAAATCTGCCCCTTCGCCCAGCACAATCAAATCTGCGCGGTCAAAGGTGACATTCGGAAAGACTCCCGGTGGCAGCGTATCGCCATCAAACACGCTGTCAGAGTGGACGAAGATGATGTCGGCGGCGGGGCGTTCGTCGATTCCCTGCTGCATGAAGTTGAACTCGTTACCAACGGTGCCATCGGGCGCGACGCGGTCCGTCTCTCCGGGAACATGCCGGACGTGGTACACCAGGTAGGGGGTTCCGTCGGCCTTCCGGGCGATTTCTCGCGGATTCAGGAAGCTGGTGTCATCCGAGACCACAGTCCGGTTCTTCCGCACCCAACTGGCAAGGCGGTTGTACTGCGACTGGCCGATCCGCGGACGGGATTCGAGATCGTGCCAGTAGTTGATGTCCGCACCGACAATGACGTTGCTCTTGAACGTGTTGTCGTTACTGAATTCGACGAAGGCATGCCCCAGACGATCGAAAATGTCGGCATCCATACGGAGCTTCCAACCCCAGACGAACTCACTGTCTTTTGCCTGGAAGTGATACCACCCTGCGGACGCTTCGGCGTTTACGCTCTGGGCCATCTCACCGGGGAGCGGGATGGTGTACATCTGGTCGAAGCCGGTCATGGCGTTCGACTGAAAGGTCCGTCGCTGGAACGTGATGTTGTTCGCCTCGAACATTTCCGAGCCCGGTTCCAGGATCACGTTGGTGATGTAGCGTTTGGTGCCGAATGGCATGTAGACGTTGGTCCGGACATCGAACCACTCGCTCAGCCATTCCTGCGAGACCGTAAACTCTTCAAATGTCACGCCGCGTGTGTCATCCCGCTGGTAATGGAACGACAGACCGCCGACGGCATTGACGTTGTAGAAATACTCACGCAGGCCGAGACCGGCACTGCCAGACATTTTGCCGTTATTGGCGAGATTGAGCCGCAAGTCTCCGAACAGCATGGTCTCTTCAAAGAACATGTACGGCATCGCATCCATGTAGGAGAGCGAGTCGGTCCGACCGACCGTGCGACCAGCGACATGGCCGAGTCGTCCCACGACGCCAAACCCTCCAACGCCATAATCAACGGGGTCGGGATCACCAATCACCGAGCCCGACAAGTCGGCATTAGGGTCCATCAGGTAGTAATCCGAAGCCTGACGCACCAGCGGTTGGCCGCCATCAGGTTCCTGTGCGGAAAGCGCTGGCGCCAGGACGGAGGCCAACAAGCCGGCCAACAGCAACAGCAGCGGCAATCGACGCGATGTTCGATGCGGTGCAGAGTGCCTGGGGGCGAGGCCGAGAGTTCGGGTACGAGCGTGTGCCATGACCGCCTCGAATTGATGGCGAGAATCCATGTGTGCGCCTGTCGTCGTCGTGCCGACCGCTTCCTGGGAGAAGTCGCGCATCGGTGGAATCACCGAGGCGGAGTTCGCTGCTGATGGAGGGGAAGTCTTCATCATGGAAACGGGGATGACCTGTCTGTTCAATGGAAGGGAACCAAGAGCTTCAGGGGACCCTGTCACTCAAGGCGCAGAAGGGGAATTCGACGTGTGATCTGAGGAGAGACGCTGACCGTAACGGAAGCGATTTTCAGAGCAAAGATGAGCTTCGTCGCAAAGAGGACTCAAGAGACGCCGATTTCGTCGAGTTCTGGCCTCTGATGCGCGATCAAGAATCAGCCGTAAAGTGCTTTACGAACGGCAGATATGTGCCGTGGCGTGGTCCCACAGCAACCGCCAATCCAGCGGATTTCGGCAGCTTTCCAGGCGGTCGCGTGTTCGGCGTAAACTGCCGGATTCTCAGCCGTAGTCGAGGCCCAAGTCCCGTCAGGGAGCATCCTTCCGGTGTTAGCGTAAGCGCCCAGCGGAATCGCGGGAGAACACCCGATCTGTCGCAGCGCCGGCAGAATCTCATCCGCCGGGATACAATTGAGCAGGATGCCCAAGGCCCCCACTTTGATTACTTGGTTGGCAGCTTGTTGAAGAGATTCACCTGACAGGAGTGACGGACTTGTTCCCGGAAGACCATGCTGCAGTGTGAAACTGGTGAGTACAGGCAATCCTGTCGATAAGGCCGCCGCTGTCGCAGCAACTGCCTCCCGAATGGTGATCTGAGTCTCCACCAGCAACAGGTCGGCACCTGCAGCCCGGAGGTTTTCGGCATGCTCCTGATGTTCCGCAATCAGGGCGGACGTGTCCGGGGTGCGGTCGGGCGCGTAGCAATCTTCGAGGGGAGCGATCGAACCGGCCACGAGTGTTCCTTCTGCCGCCGCAGCCCGGGCCAGATCGACAGCGCGGTACGTCAATTCTGCTGCACGTTTGTCCAAACCAGCCTCCCGCAAATTCCGGGAATGCGTCCGAAACGTGTTGGCTGTGAGAATGTCTGCCCCAGCGGCGACATAGTCCGCGTGGATCTGCCGGAGCAGGTCGGGCGCTTCGAGAATGGCGGCGGCTGACCACGCGGGACCGGCGAGCGGAAACCCTCGTCTTTGCAGCTCGGTTCCGGTCGCCCCATCGAATAGCAGTGGTTCTGGTTGCGTCAGTCTATGGATCAGTCCCGGCATGGACAGCAACACTCCTCGCAATCGACGCTGTCCCCCTTGTGATCAAACGCGAAACTCTCCATCATCTCACCGTTGTGGCCCAGTGGGTGGCAGCGTACAGATCAAATTACATTACCGAGTCGCCGAGCCTCGGGGAACACTGTCGAGTGTTTGCCAGCAGCGAACTGCGAGCAAACCAGAATCAGGGATGTTGTGATGTCAGAAAACGGGTTGAGCAAACTTGAAGGAATCAAGACGAACAGTCGTCAGCTGCGCGGGACGATTGCGGAGTCACTCGCCGAAGGAGGCGACAAGTTCAGCGATGACGATACACAACTGATCAAGTTTCATGGCAGCTATCAGCAGGATGACCGCGACGATCGGGCGGGTGGCAAGGTCTACAGCATGATGGTTCGCAGCCGCGTGCCCGGCGGAAAGGTGACGGCGGCACAGTTCCTTGCGGAATTGGACATCTGCGAAAGGTTCGCCAATGGCACGCTGCGAGTGACCGACCGACAGGCATTCCAGTTACACGGTGTGCTCAAAGGAAATCTCCGCGATACGATTCGCGGCATCAACGAAGCGAAGCTCAGCACAGTCTCAGCCTGTGGTGACGTTTGTCGCAACGTGATGTGTTGCCCGGCCCCGATCAAGGGAAACCCTGTGCGGCAGCAGCTCCAGGAGATGTGCGACAAACTGGCAGATCACGTACGTCCCAAGTCGACCGCGTATTACGAAATCTGGCTGCAAGATGGCGACCAAAAGGAGAAGGTCCACGAGGAACTCGTTGAGGAACCGCTCTACGGCAACACGTATCTCCCGCGCAAGTTCAAGATGGCCTTTGCGTTGCCCGAGGACAACTGCATCGATTTGTACACGCAGGATCTTGGATTCCTCGCAGTCGTCGAAGGGGAGAAGATTGTTGGTTACAACGTGCTCGCCGGCGGTGGCATGGGCATGACCCCAGCCAAGAAGGACACCTTCCCAGCAGTCGCCAAGCGGTTGTGCTACGTCACGCCCGATCAAGTTCTCTCCGTCGCCGAGGCAGTCATCAAGGTACAACGCGATTTTGGCAATCGATCGGACCGCAAACTCGCCCGCATGAAGTACCTCATCGCGGATTGGGGGCTGGAGAAATTCAAAGCCAAAGTCGAAGAGTATTTCGGCGCCGCATTACCGGAGCCACATGCCACCGACGTCACCAACGTTGACGACCACATGGGCTGGCACGAGCAGGGGGACGGGAAGCTGTTCCTCGGCATTAACATCGAGAATGGTCGCATCAAAGATGACGGAGACCTGCGGATCAAGACGGGTCTGCGAACCCTGCTGAATAAGTACCCGGTCGACACCAGGCTTACGGCGCTGCAGGGAGTGATTCTGTGCGACATCGATCCGACCTGGAAATCGGACATCGAATCGATCCTCAAGGAGCATGGGATCGCGCTCGCCGAAGACCTCTCACTTGCCCGCCGATATTCGATTGCGTGCCCAGCACTCCCCACCTGTGGACTGGCGGTGACCGAGTCCGAGCGCGTGCTCCCAAGCGTGATTGACGACATCGAAGTCGCACTCGATCAGCACGGTCTCAAAGGGGAACGGGTCTCGATTCACATGACCGGATGCCCGAACGGATGCGCCCGTCCGTATACGCCCGATATCGGTCTGGTGGGGAAAGCCCGGGGCAAGTACACGCTGTACCTGGGGGGCAACGCCGAAGGGACTCGTCTCGCCTTTCTGTATGACGATATGGTCCCACAGGAAGAGATCGGCCCTCGTCTGGCTCCACTGTTCGGCTTGTTCAAGCAGCAGCGGAACGATGGGGAAGCCTTTGGCGACTTCTGCAATCGCGTTGGCAAAGAGGCCCTCGACGCTGCGGCGGCTCAGTAGAATCGACTTGGGCCGAATGAGAGCGGACCGCAGTCATGCTTCGCGATTGGGACAATCTTCACGTCTGGCATCCGTTCACCCCGATGTCTGCCTATGTCGAAGAACAAGCTCCGATCATCGTTGCTGGTGAA
>JAGQQB010000369.1 GCA_020426425.1 Planctomycetaceae bacterium
TGCCGAAGAAGCTGCAAACGAACCGCCAGCGATTCTTTGCGGCCCAGACCCGCAGCACATATTCAACTGAGAAGACCGCCACCGTCAGCAATTCCAGCGCATCAAGAAGTCGTCGTGTGCCCTCTTTGAGGTGTGGCAGTGTCTCAATCGAGAACGTCACCAGCGAGAGGACGATGAGTCCCTGAATGACCCAGTCGAACATTCGCCCTTCAAGTGTCGCTGGTCCGGCAAGCATACGTCTCAATCGCGACGGTTTGGCTGAGGTCTTCTGGTTGCCCATTGGAATTCCGTGAGTCAGGAGTGGATCGACCCACCCTGATTGGCGAATCGGGCTGGTCCCCTCTACACTCTTCGAAGTAATTCAGGAATGCAACATTTCCGGGTGATGGTTGGCGGGAAACTGCGGTTATTGACGCGATGGTCGTTGGTGACCTGCGGCCAAGATGCCCTGAGATGTTGCTGCGAAACAGGTGGATGATGTCGGCGAAGTTGTTAGAGCAAATTGAACAGAAGGTGTTGGCAGGGGAGCGTCTCGCTCCGGAGGACGGGCTGTACCTGGATGAGTCGGCCGATCTACTCACGCTAGGTCGGTTGGCGAATCATGTGCGGCGAGAGCGGCATGGGAATCTCGCATTTTACAACACGAACATTCATCTGAACCCGACGAATGTGTGCGTCTATCGGTGCCGGTTCTGTGCTTTTCGGGCCGACCTGAAGGCTGAGAAGGCATACACCTTTACGGACGACATGATTCGCGTCCGAGTGCTCGAAGCCAAAGCGAGCGGGGCGACCGAGATTCACGTGGTGGGCGGACTGCATCATCAGAAGAAGTTCGACTGGTACGTGAATGTGATTCGGGTGATTCACGAGACGTGGCCGGAACTGCACATCAAGGCGTGGACGGGGGTCGAGATCAACTGGTTCGCGCATCTCACCAAGCAACCTTACGAGTGGATTCTCAAGGAACTGCAGGCGGCGGGCCTGGGCAGTTTGCCCGGCGGGGGAGCGGAGATCTTTGACGAACAAGTCCGGGCGCAGATTTGTGAACACAAGGCGGACTCGCAGGCATGGCTCGACATTCATCGTGCTGCCCATGAACTCGGTCTGCGGTCGAACGCGACCATGCTGTATGGGCATGTCGAATCGGCGCAGCATCGGATCGATCATCTGTGCCGCCTGCGAGAACTGCAGGATGACACCGGCGGGTTTCAGACGTTCATCCCGCTGGCATTCCACCCAGAGAATACGAACCTCGATCACATTCCCAAGCCGACTGGGCAGATGGACCTGCGGATGATTGCCCTGTCGCGGCTGATGCTCGACAACTTTGATCACATTAAGGCGTACTGGGTGATGCTCGGTGAGCCGATTGCACAAGTGGCGCTCAATTTCGGTGCCGACGATCTGGACGGCACCGTGGTGCATGAACTGATTTACCACGATGCCGGTGCCAAGACGCCGGAGGGGCTGACGGTGCAGCAACTGCATCGTCTGATTCGCGAGACTGGTTGTGAGCCGGTCGAACGGGATACCCTCTATCGACAGGTGATTCGCGATGGGGCTCAGTGGCAAATTGGCGAACCACTCAGCAAACTCGTGAACGCATAATTCTTGATTCTCTTGCCGCCGGAAGATCCGTGTCGTCACGCGAACAGATCCTGAAGAAACTGCGTCAGCACTTGCCGCCGGCGATGGAGTTGCCAGCGCTCGATGACGAGTGGACACAATACGAGCACCCTTTGCAGCAGTTCAGTGATGTACTGTCCGGTGTGGGCGGAACGTGCTGGGCCGTGGATTCGATGGATGAGGTGCAGCAGGTGCTTTCCGGGATTGCTGCGTATCAATCTGCGAACACCCGCGTCAGTCTGGTGCCGGGAGCCGGTGAGCCGAATCTGGACTTGGAATCAATCCCCGATCCTCACGAACTTGAGCATGTCGACTTCGCGGTCTTGCCAGGGGCAGTCGCCGTGGCCGAAAACGCCGCCATCTGGGTGAATGACACGAACGTCCGGCATCGGGTGCTGTACTTTGTGACGCAGCATCTTGCGCTGGTGGTGCCGCGCACGGGGCTGGTCTCCAACATGCACGAGGCGTATGAGCGGATCGAGGTCAACGCCCGCCCCTTTGGGGCATTCATCTCCGGTCCGTCGAAAACGGCGGACATCGAACAGTCGCTGGTGATCGGGGCGCATGGCGCGAGGTCGCTGTCGGTATTTCTGGTTGACAACTGGTCGGGGCCGGAGCTGTAAGCGGCATGGATCGGCTCTACTTCGACAACGCGGCGACCTCGTTCCCCAAACCAGAAGCGGTGTATCAGGCGGTCGATGACTATCAGCGGCTGCTGGGAGCTGCGGTGGGCCGGGGCGCGACGCGGACTGGCGCGGCGGTACAGAAGATCGTCGATCGCTGCCGATCACGAGCGGCCCAACTGCTCGGAGTTGAGCAGACGTCACACGTCCTCTTCACCAGCAACGCGACCGATTCACTGAATTTGGCGCTGCATGGATTGCTGCGGCCCGGTGACCGGGTGATCACGACGCCGTGGGAACACAACTCGGTACTGCGGCCATTGCGCACGCTCGCCGATCACAGCGTTCAAACGGAGTTCGTGCGTGCGACGCCGGAAGGGACCATCGATCTGTCGCATCTCGATGAACTGCTGCTGCAGCCGACGCGACTGGTGGTGCTGACGCATGCGTCGAATGTGACCGGGACGATTCAGCCTGTCAGCGAGGTGGTCGCCGCCGCGCAGCGTGCTGGTGCCAGGGTATTGCTCGACGCATCACAAACCGCCGGACACGTGCCGCTGAGCGCGAGAAACTTGGGGGTCGATCTACTCGCCTGTCCTGGACACAAAGGGCTGCTGGGACCGTTGGGAACCGGACTACTCCTGCTGCGTCGCGATATTGAATGTGAACTCATGCCGATTCGACAGGGGGGGACGGGCACCTCGAGCGAACTGGAACAGCAACCTGCGGAATTGCCAGCTCGCTACGAATCTGGCAATCACAACGCGCCGGGGATCGCCGGGCTTGATGCCGCGATCGGCTGGCTGTTGGAACGCGGTGTCGAGACTGTGCGGCAGCACGAACTTGAAATCACCACGGCCCTGCTCTCTGGTTTGCGTGAGCTATCAGCGATCACTGTGCATGGTTCGGCATCTGCCGAAGCGCGAGTCGGCGTAGTTAGCCTCTCGATTCGCGGATTGGAGCCACAAACGATCGCGATGTTGCTCGATGAGCATTTCTCAATCGAGACCAGGGCCGGATTGCATTGCGCTCCTCGGTCACATCGAACGCTGGGGACGGTTGAACAAGGGGGGACTTTGCGGCTCAGTCCCGGCGTGTTTACCAACCATGACGATGTCGATCGCGTGCTTGAGGCGCTGGCTCAGTTGTGCGGCGCGCTGTGATTGCGTGGGGCTGAGATGGTTGAGGTCGGCTGCGCCAGCGTTGAGAGGGGTGAGGGGGCGCGCTCAAGGGGGGTTTGCGGCCGTTTCGATAACAGGAGAGTCGGATTGACGACATGCCGACTGGCGTGACGAGACGGGCCTGGTCACCGTAAGATTCTTTCTGGTCTAGGGTTGCAATTCGAGCTGTTTTCTTCGGCAGAATTGGCACCAGCTGTGCGTTTTCCCAGGCATCAACGCAGGGGCACGACGCTCCTGAGACTTTCTCTGAAAACAAATCCTGGAGAACTTCGATGTCACGCACAGCACAA
>JAGQQB010000370.1 GCA_020426425.1 Planctomycetaceae bacterium
GGGCACGGGCGACTTGTTCAGCGACGTTCGCCGGTGGCTGACCGGGGAGTGGCTTCACGCCAACCTGACCACGTTTCATCGCGATGCCTTCGTCGGTGATGCTGAGGCTCATCGGGACGGTGATCAGCTGGACGGGGATGTCGCCTGCGTCGCGTTTCAGTCCGGCGCGGAGGACCAGCGTGAGTTCCCCCTGATCTACGATGAAGCGAACCGCATCGGTGTCGCCGAAGATCAGAGTATTCGTCGTTTCTTCGTCGGTCTTGTCAGGTTCCGGGACATCGACATCCCGTCCGAGCAACTCGGTCATGCGATCTTCGATCAGGGTTCGCAATTCGGCATCGGTCATCGTCTTGCCGTTGAGGCCGATCCGCTCGGATCCGTTGGTGAGGGCCGATTCGTGCACCTGAATGCTCAGGCCGCGGCTGGAACGAGCAACACTGGGAGGCGTCCGGCTGCCAGCCAATTCGTGTGGTCCGAGCAGGCGGGATTCATAATGAATCGCATCGTTGGTGCTGCTGACCTGCAACGTTTGCGGGAAGAGTCCCTGGCGTCGGAGCGGACCGTACGCCTTATTTTCCAGTTCGAGCGAGGCGTTGGCGAACTGATCGTCGGTTTGCGAATCGAGTTGCCGCGAGACTTCCGAGCGGATGCGTTGGATCGTCATCCAGTTCGCCTGGCCAATCTTTTCATCGGCCTTGTTCAGGGCGATATTGTCGGCAATGGCGCCGAGGATTGGGATGCGGCTGAACTTGGTGACCGCGTCATAGTTTCGAGTGTTGGCCGTCGCACTGACAGAAGCGGGTTCGGTTGAGAAATTGAAGCCATCGAAGTTGATGGCTTTCTCAGCGTGGAAGGTGTGGTAGCCAGTGGAATACACAGTCGCCTGTGGAACCGATCCCTGAGTATTCGCACGGACATCACCACTGAGGATCAGGCAGATGCGGGCTGCGTTGCCGCTGGGCACGACATCCGCCATCACACTGGCGTTGGTACACTGCCAGCCTGTCACATGGGCCGACATGATGCATTCGTTAATCCACTCCTGCTCCTGGCGCGATTCGCTGATCAGCCGTTGCAGGAGACCTTCGGAAATCGAGAGGCGAACGTTGTAGTTCAGGTAGTATGCCTGCAGTGCGGCACGAACGTACTCGCCGCCATCAGCAAGATGGTTCGCGGCATCGTCGAACAGCTCGCGAATCGTCACGCCTGCTTCACCCGAGGGATCTTCGTCAAATTTGTCGAGGGCTTCCGTGAGTGTGATCAAGAACTCACGAGCGGCGGCTTGATTTTCCGCCGTGTCGGTGTTCGCTGCATTGAGTGTGGCGATCAGCGCATCTTCAAGTGCGAGGAACGACTCGCGACTGACGAAGTCGCGGACTTCCCCTTCATACTCTCCGCGCTTGGCCAGCTTGTTCTGTACTTTGGCCAGCACGAGTTGATCGTCTCCAGTGACATCGCCACCGTTGGCAACACGACTGACATCATTGAGGCTTGCCCATTCAATCCACTGCGATCCTCCCCGGAAGTGGGAGACATCGGAGCGAACTTGCTGCACTGCACTGCGCAACTGGGCGAGGCTGCCAGAGACTCGTTTACGACGAGCGACCTCGGGGTCGATCGTCAACGTTTCGAGAATGGCCGCCGCAACAGCGACGCGCGGAGCCAGTCGACCATGCAGTTCCGCGATTTCAGTGTGGACCGATTCGTAACGCGAATCTTTGAGGGCCTTTTCCATCGTCTCCAGTTTGACTTCGAGCCGCGCCAACGCGAGTCGCTGCGATTCGATGGTGGGATGATCCCCTTCGTAGAAATCCTTGATGGCGGCGGCGGTTTCTGTCCCCCACTCCTGCCAACTATTGTCGAGTTCGTCAAGGACCGGTTTCAGTTCGTCCTCGTCCAGGTCGAGCGGTGGAAACGCGGCGATGACCCCATTCAAGCCGACTTCTGGTGCCTCGGCGTCATCGTAGGCGCGGGCAGCCACGCAGGCAGTGACCACAAAAGCGGCCGTGCCGAACCATCGATTCAGCTTGTTGTTGCGACGATTCATGAACATTGAGCAGCCTCCATTCGGGCAGGGTCGACGATCCCAACTTCGTTATCGTCTCTAGACTTGCAGCAAATTGTGCAGAAGCGGAACAGGCCGCAACAGTGTTGTCATCGGAATGATGATGCAGACACTGGCGACCTGATTATCCAATTCAACTCCCCTGAATTACCGAATCCTCGCAATCAATGCAAACCACCACAGTTGGATTTCGCGGAATTCTCAAGAGCGGTCTGAAACGATTCGTTGCCTCCATGCAGCAGCACGGTCGCCATCTTGGGAGCAAGAACATAGACTTCAGCGACCTCGCCCCCCGCGATGGTCCTGCGACGCTGAATTGGTGTCGTTGTTTTGATCGTTGCGTAGCGCTCTCTGGACGCAGTTTGCCAGGGAGTCTGGTGAGAGGGTTTCGATGTCTTGTCTCGTAGATCTCCCGTTCGAAGTGCCCCTCGAAATCACAGCTCAGCCGTATTCGCAAGAATGGTACGCGTCATTGCGAGCCATTCTCGGGGAAGGGGCATGCCGGCAACTTGGCTTTTACGCATTGCCTGCGGACTTTCGGCTATCGGTGGTGATCCCGGTTTACAACGAACGGAACACGCTCCCGCAGTTGCTCGATCGTGTTCGGCAAGTCCCCATCCCCAAAGAGATCGTGCTGGTGGACGATTTCAGCGTCGATGGAACGCGTGATCTTCTGAAGGAGTATGAGCAGCGGGATTGGCGCGATCCGATGAACACGATCCGGGTCTTCTTTCATGAGAAGAACCGTGGTAAGGGAGCCGCCGTCCGGACTGGCTTTGCCGAGACCACAGGAGACGCAGTCATCATTCAGGATGCCGACCTGGAATATGACCCTGCCGAGATTCCCCGATTGCTGCAACCAATCGTCGAAGACCGGGCCGATGTGGTTTACGGCAGCCGCTTCCTGGGGGATCAACCGCACCGGGTGCTGTACTTTTGGCACTATCTGGGCAACAAGTTCCTGACACTGCTTTCCAATTGCTTTACGAATCTCAACCTGACCGACATGGAGACCTGCTACAAGCTGTTCAAGCGGGACATCATCGATCAGATCGGGCCGAAGCTGCGTCAGGATCGTTTCGGCATTGAGCCGGAGATGACTGCTCGGATTGCGAAGATCAAGGGGTGTCGGACGTTCGAAATGTCCATCAGCTACCATGGTCGGACCTACGACCAGGGGAAGAAGATCGGCGTCCGCGATGGCTTCAAGGCCCTGTACTGCATTGTGCGGTATGGGTTGTTTGATTGAGCTTAGTGGTAGTGGGTAGGAGTTAGGGGCTTCCATCTCGTTATGCGCGCAGTGCGCGGATGTTTCGCGTGCGTGATTCGATCGCCGTTGGTCGTCGGGTGTTCCGGGGGGCATTGGCCTACAGAATCGACGCGGAGTTAGGTTCCCTGACTCCTGAATCCTGACCCCAGCCCCCTCGCGGCCGGTCGAAAGACATCTCTGCTTGGTTGCGGCCCCATGGCCGCGCTACGGCAGGGGCGTGAATTGGCCGGCGAGTTTCTCTCGAGCCAGTTCCGGGGGCATGTTGAACAGCGCTTTACCGCCGGTGCCCCAGGCTCCGTGCTGATAGTGGAAGACCGCCGACGCTTCCCTGACGTCGCCCACAGCGGCGACCTCTTCCATGTCGCCTCCCGCGATCGCCTC
>JAGQQB010000371.1 GCA_020426425.1 Planctomycetaceae bacterium
CCCTGTCCGTGCGGAACCGCTCGGCGGGCGTTTGCAGATGTCGAGGACTATCCGGCAACCGTGCATGTGACGGAAATCGCCGATGACGCCTGCGTGCACTATCACAAGTCACATACGGAGACCTACTACATCCTGGAATGCGGCGAGGACGCCCAGCTGCAACTTGACGACGCCGTGGTGCCGCTGCATCCTGGAATGTGCATTCTGATTCCGCCCGGAACTCGGCATCGGGCGATTGGACAGATGAAGATCATCAACATCGTGATCCCCAAATTCGACCCCGCCGACGAACACTTCGACTAACAAGGGCTTGGCCCTTGACCCGGTGCGCGTGGGGAGCGGAATAGCATGGCGACGCGGTTCGCGCCGTGTCGCTCCCGTTGGTCGCTGCGCGAAACCGGCGGCACCAACACTGTCGTTTGCAACATCACAAGCCCGCCGATCGCAGCGGCGGGTCCGCGTCGAATGAATCATGCTCAAATCACCCCGTGCAGCGATTTCCCCGGTGCGGCCAATTCATTCACCCGCGCGGTCACTTGGGGCTCTTCCACTAGCGGCGGAGCATGATGCGGCTTGATACGGGCATCGATGACGAGCGGGCCAGTACAGCCCCAGTGCTTGTGTTCAGTGAACGCATCAACGCCGTCGATATCGACCGCAGGATTCGATCGGGTGAACACGACCCACAGGAAGTTTTGCAGTGATGCAGCAGTAAACTGCGCGTCATCCACAAGCACCACGAGCGGGAATTGTTGAAGCGGATGGTCAGCGGTGATCGCCGCACTGCTGCGTCGCAGAGTATCGTCGGTCCCGGTTGCTGAGGGCGCCTGCAACGCGACGATACCCGGCAGGCAAAGTGCCGCGTCGGTGCAATTGGCAGGCAACTGAAACCCGGATGGCAGCGATGTTGGCAATACGCGGCGCGGGGAACCGGCAGCGGCGATGACCAGTTTCGAACCGGAGTTGAGACCATGTCCTGAGTAGTCCAACGTGTCGATCGTCGTCCGCGTTTGAAAGTGCAGATCTTCCCGCCAGTCGACGCGCCGCAACAAGTGCATCAGGAATTGCGGAATGTCATGTATGTCGAGACCGGGGTCATCATCTCCGGCAACGATCAGCAGATACTTCGCGAGCGAGAGTTGTCCCTGGCCGAGAATGGCGTTGGCCTGCGTCAATAACTCCTGCGGTCGTCGTTGCTGCGCGTAGGGCACATAACGTTCGCTGCCAATCGCCAGCAACAGGGGATGCACACCCGCTTCGTCTACGGCATGCACCGCCTTGACGCCCGGCAGCACACTGGGGATGGCCGGGCCGGTAATTTCGTGAATGATCGCCCCGAACGACGTATCCTCCTGCGGCGGACGCCCGACCGCGGTGAACGGCCAGATGGCGTCGCGGCGATGATACACCGCTTCCACATTCAGCACCGGGAAGTCATGCACCAGACTGTAATAGCCGAGATGGTCGCCGAATGGCCCTTCTGGCAACACCGCGTGAGGATCGATCATACCGACGATGCAGAAGTCCGCCTCGGCTAGCAGTGGTAGCCCGCCAGCCTGCCGGACGAGTCGCATTCGCTGTCCGCTGAGTGCGCCGGCAAACGTCAGTTCTGAAAGTCCTTCCGGTAGCGGCATCACGGCTGCGAGCGGAATCGATGGGGGTCCGCCGACGAAGATGTTCACACGCAGGGGCTCACCTCGTCGAATCGCCGCAGCATGATGGACGCCGATGCTGCGATGGATTTGATAATGTAGCCCCACTTGTGCGTTTGGTCGGTATTCGTTTCCAGCAAGCTGCACTCGGTACATGCCCAGGTTTGACCTGGTCCAGCCAGGTTGGTCGGGATGCTCGGTATAGACCGCCGGCAACGTGATAAACGGACCGCCATCAGCAGGCCAGAATTTGAGCTGCGGCAGTTGATCCAGTTGCGTCGTCCCCTGTTGAATCGGTCCGCGCGACACGTACTTGGGACGCATCGCCCAGGCAGTCGGAATCGCTCGTGCATACCGCAACGGTGACTTTGCGACGACGCCAGGATCGACCTTAATCTCGACAAGTCGCCGCACGAGATCGAGCGTATCGCGAAACAGGAACCGTGTTCGTTCGATTGTTCCGAACAGATTGCTGACTGCCGGGAACTTGCAGCCAGTGAGTCGCTCGAACAGCAGTGCCGGTCCCCCAGCGGCATACACGCGACGCTGAATCTCCGCCGCCTCCAAATGAGGATGCACCTCCTCACGCACCCGAATCAGTTGTCCGGTCCGTTCGAGATCCTGCACACACTGCTGAAGATTGCGGTATCCCATGGAAATGGCGGCGGCGGTGAGCTAGCGTATGCCTCTGATTGTGGTGATCCGTTGTGCCCAGCAAACGACTCAAATAGTCGTTGATCGCTCCGCGATCATACGCCCGATTGCAAAGTAATCCACGACAATTGTCTTCAGGCATGTCCTTAACCGAAAAGGCGAATCCCGAACCGATGCAAAACCGAATTCTCTGCCTGCTGACAATTCACTCCCTGCTGTTGTGTCTCTTCCCGAC
Organism: Planctomycetaceae bacterium; assembly: GCA_020426425.1. GTDB lineage: Bacteria > Planctomycetota > Planctomycetia > Planctomycetales > Planctomycetaceae > JACKHO01. The sequence goes on from JAGQQB010000371.1 coordinate 2,542, forward strand.
GGCAACCGTTACAGCTGCTGAGCGAAAACCGAACATCATTCTGATCATCGCCGACGACCTCGGCTATGGCGAGTTGGGATGTTACGGTCAGAAACGCATCCGCACACCTCACATTGATCAAATTGCTGCCGAAGGCATGAAGTTTACGAACTTCTACACCGGCCAGGCGGTCTGCGCTCCGGCCCGTTGCGTGCTGATGACCGGCAAGCACACCGGACATTCGTACATCCGCGACAATGGTGATCCCACCACCGATCCCAACTTCGTCGCGAACAAAGAGAAGTATGGCTGGGAGTTCCCTGGTCAGAATCCCATCCCCGATTCCGAAGTCACCATTGCCGAATTGCTGCATGCCCAAGGGTACGCGACCGGAGCCATGGGCAAGTGGGGACTGGGACACTTCGGAACCTCTGGCGATCCCAACCTGCAAGGTTTCGATCTGTTCTATGGCTTTAACTGCCAGCGGCATGCCCACAACCACTATCCGAAATTCCTGTGGCGGAACCGGGAGAAGGAACTACTCCCCGGCAACACCCGGGAACTACATGGTGAGACGCACTCGCAGGACCGTTTCGTCGAAGTCGCCAAGGAGTTCATCACCGCGAATCAGGAGCGGCCTTTCTTCCTGTACCTCCCGTTCGCAATTCCGCACCTGTCAATTCAGGTGCCGGAGGCGGACGTCGCCGCCTACCGTGACGAAATCCAGGAAGAGGAATACGTCCACAAGGGCTATCTGCAACATCCGACTCCCCGGGCCGGGTATGCGGGCATGGTGACGATGATGGATCGCGGTGTGGGCGAGGTCATGCAGTTGCTCAAGGATCTCAAGCTCGATGACAACACCGTCGTGCTGTTCACCTCGGACAACGGACCGACGTACGATCGACTCGGCGGGTCAGATTCCGACTACTTCGCCAGTGCCGACGGCATGCGGGGGCTGAAAGGCTCCCTCTACGAAGGGGGAATTCGGGTCCCGTTGGTGGTTCGCTGGCCGGGACACATCACCCCTGGTGGCGAAACGGATCTCGTCGCCGCCTTTTGGGATCTGCTGCCCACCTGCTGTGACATCGCCGGGACGACTCCACCGGAGGGCCTCGATGGCGTGAGCCTGCTCCCCACCTGGACCGGTCAACCGGGGCAGCGAAAGCACTCATTCCTGTACTGG
>JAGQQB010000372.1 GCA_020426425.1 Planctomycetaceae bacterium
CCCAGGCGAGCGGGGGACGTCAGTCCCCTGTCCCAACGCAGGTTGAGTGTTCCGTCGCAGGGTTCGGGTATGTCCTTGGCTGCCGCATGCCTTAAGCATCGCGCGACACGAACTCAATGTCACCCGACTCTCCGAGTCGGGTTGAGTCCAGTTTGATGGACAAATGTGTAACAGCGGATTGACACCAAAGAAGGACTGGGCACGATTCGGAGAATCGTGCGACACTGGCCGAAGCCCGTCTCGCACCACTCAGTCGATAATCTTCGAGATCGGAAACTCCACAATCCCCGTCGCCCCTTCGGCTCGCAGTTCCGGAATAATGGTGCGGACAATCGACTCTTCGATGATGGTGTTCACCGCGACCCAATCTGGATCGGAGAGCGAGGCCACGGTCGGATCTTTCAAGGCGGGAAGCCCTTCAAGAATGCGGGGGAGATCGCCGCGACGGACGTTCATCATCAGCCCAACCTTCCCTTCCGCCGCAAGGCAGGACTGCAGCATCAGGGCGATGTTGTCAATCTTCTGTTGCTTCCAGGGATCCTGGAGCGAGTCCTTGTTAGCGATGAATCGGGTCGTGCTTTGCAGCACTTCGTCCAGGATTCGCAGATTGTTCGCTCGTAACGACGAACCGGTCTCGGTCACTTCGACAATCGCATCAGCCAGTCGCGGCGGTTTGACTTCTGTCGCACCCCAGGAGAACTCGACATCCGCTTCGACGCCATGCTTGGCGAGATACGCCTTCGTCAGGCCGACCGCTTCGGTCGCAATGCATTTCCCTTGCAGATCTTTGACAGATTGAATCGGTGAATCGTTCGGCACACACAGCACCCAGCGCACCGGACGGCGACTCACCTTCGAGAAGACCAGTTCCGTCACTTCGTGGACGTCGGCCTGAGTTTCACAGACCCAGTCGTACCCGGTGATACCAGCATCCAGGATGCCGTTCTCAACGTAGCGGGCCATTTCCTGGGCACGAATCAACAGGCATTCGATTTCATCGTCGTCAATCGTCGGATAGTACGATCGCGAAGAAAACGTGATGCGGTAACCCGCCTTCTTGAACAGTTCGGCTGTTGCTTCCTGCAGACTGCCAGCCGGAATGCCGAGCTTGAGAATGTTGTTGGACATTTTGTGATGTCGATTCGCAAATGAAGGAAATGTTGACTGTGTGGATCTGAGGATCCCATCGTCGATGGTCGCGTGCCGGAGGACGCGGGTGGTCACATGGTGCGTCGAGAACCGTCGCGACTACTTCTTGTAGACCGCCGCAGGATCGAATACACGTTCCCCTTCGACGGCGACGTCGCCGGTGGCAGGGTCAATGCGGCGGAAGAAGCAGCTCTGGTAACCTTCGTGACACGCCGCCCCGCCAATCTGGTTCACCTTGACCAGCAGCGTATCGGCATCGCAGTCAAAGTAGATCCCTTTGAGTTCCTGCACGTTGCCGCTCTCTTCGCCTTTCCGCCACAGCTTCTTGCGGGAGCGGCTGTAGTAGCAAACGCGGCCGGTTTTCAGGGTTTCGCTGTAGGCTTCCTGATTCATGTAGGCCAACATCAGTACCACGCCGGATTCGGCATCCTGTGCTATGACGGGAATGAGTTCCGCCTTTTGAAAATCGGGTCCGTTCACGTTGAATCCACCGTCGTTGGTGAGGAATACGTTTCGTCTGGCACTCCGGCCAGTAGCAGGGAGATCGGGTCCGTTCGTGTGCCTCAGTTGGCCAGATCGTAGTCCGCTTCCTTGGCGGCATCGGCCCCAAAACTGGTGCGGAACGACTCGGTGACCGTGGCGATCGTTTCCTTCGGGCCGGTGACTTTCAGGAAGTAGTTCCCCTTCCCTTCCACCATCAGAATCACCGCCAGCATGCGGTAGTTTTCAACTGGCTCGGTACGGCCCTGAATTGGCGGTCCGACCGACTTCTTGTAGGTCCCCTGCATGTCGACCAGCACGTAGTCGCCATGCGATGATGTCCCTTTCCGCATCTTGACTTCGCGGCCTTCTGGAGCGAACTGGGCAACCCAGCGCGAGACATTCTGCTCGACGCTGCCGCCAAAGGGAGGGAAGACCACCAGTTCACTGTCATCCGCCGCTCCCTCGACCGCCGGAATCGCGAACTCGGCCAACCGCAATCGGCTCGATGCCTGACGCTGCTTCCAGTTGGCTGGGATCGCCAGTTTGAGATCCTGCAACTCCACGGTGCGTGGCTCTTCGGCGCTGGCCAGATTGGCACAGCAGGCGATACACAGACTCAACATCAACAGAGGGCGGAACATAGGAGCAACTCCAGTGGAGGAGGGAGATTGTTTCGAGCGGTCTCGATCTGAGTCGACGGTTGCAATCTGGCCGCAACCATCGCAAGCCCTGATTGTGGAGGAGATGCCGTCGGAATTCAAATGCCAGACGCCGCCAGACCGTTAATGTCAACAAAGTTTGATGCTTCCGGTGGCACGATCCCCATTCGTACCCGATGCTGCGAGCATCGTCCATTGGCAATCTGAGTTCGACCGCGACTCGCACCGCTCAGTTGAGCCTCAGTTCTCGATCTGCCCGTGGCCCAGCGAGCGCAGCAGCAACTCGACTTCATTCTGATCCCAACTGTCGTCATCAATTCGCAGCGATACGAGCACCTCGCCGCCGCGTCCTTCGAACACTCCTTCTACGAGGTGATAGAGTCGACCCCGGGCCGGATCTTTCCCGATCTGAAACGTGAAGGGCACTTCCTGACCATGAATGGTGAAGTTTTGCCGCGTGGTGGCGGTGTCGTCGATCACAAGCAGCGCCCCACCCCCGCCTTTTTCGAGCAGCGTCGTGTGGATGTGATTGCGTACATCGGCTTCGGCCCGGAACCGGCTCTGCACTTCCAGGATCGAGAGCAGTCCATCGCCAGCGAACAGTTCGTAGTAGGCTCCCCGCAGACGCATGGTGAAGGCGACGTTCCAGGTAATCGCTCCGCGCGGCTGGAATGAAGTCGGTATGTCGACCTCGACGATTTCGTGGGCGATCTTCTCAGCGAGTTCCACGTCATCGCTGATTTGTGGCCGAAACCACCATGCCGCTCCGCCACAGACGCAAAAGGCAAGCGTCAGGAACGCCAGCAGGAATCCCGCCAATACCGCCAAGACAGGATGCGGACGCTCCTTGAGTTCCCGAATCTCTTCGGCAGAGGTTGGCTGCAGCGGCTTCTCGTCGGCCATGACTGAGGTTTCGGTTCCATGAAGTAGGACGCAAGTGACGCAACCATCATACGCAAAGGAGGGATGAGGTGTCAGGTGTCGGGGATCAGGGATCAGGGATCAGGGAAAACGCCCTTCACCCCATCTCTAACCCCTCACCTCTCACCCCTAACCTCCTCCGCCCCCTGATCCCCGACCCCTGACACCTCACGCACCCGCACATTCCGAAACTGCACCGGTGCCCCATGCCCCAGAAACCCAATGTGCCCGGTCGAGCGTTTCAGTCCTGGATGGTTCTTGCCATCGATGGTTTTCGGTGTACTCGCTTCATCGAGATTCCCTTCCACAACCACCACGCCATTCAGGGTCACCTTGATCTCGCGACCCACCAGCCGAATCTCTTGAGTGTTCCACTCACCGGCCGGTTTCGTGTGTCCACGCTTGGCCGGGATGATGCCATACAGCGAGCCGCAATACTGATACGGTTTCAAATTGCGATACCGTTCGGCATCGTCATCGA
>JAGQQB010000373.1 GCA_020426425.1 Planctomycetaceae bacterium
AGTCGAGTGAACGTTGATAGATCGAGTTGCGGCGGACCGTCTGGTAGAGCCGGGGGACTGTTTCGACGTTGTGATTGAACACATCTGGCCGTGCGGCGACCACGCGGCTGATCGCGTCCCGCATTCCGCGAAAGTCAGAGGTGAGCACTTCCACCTTCGCGCCAGTCCGCGCGCGGACCAACTCGATGCAGCGGACGAAGTGTTCGGCTCCACCATCGGGCAAATCGTCCCGCGTAACGCAGGTGATCACGACATGCTCCAGCCCGAGCCGCGCCGCTGCTTCGGCGACTCGCTCCGGTTCGTCTTCCTCCACGGTGCCTGTCTTGCCTTTGGGGACCGAGCAGAAGCCACATGGCCGCGTACAGACGTTACCCAGGATCATGAACGTCGCCGTCCGTTGCGACCAGCACTCCGTCCGGTTGGGGCACTTCGCGCTCTCGCACACAGTGTCCAGCTTGAGGTCTTCAATCACCGCACTGGTGAACATCATCTCCGTCGATGGCATGGGCCGCTTGAGCCACTTCGGCAAGCGGCGACGGCTTTGACCATCGGTGGTCGGAGCCGGGTCGGAGCCGCAGCCTTCGCTGAGAACAGGGAGATCGGAAACGATGGGGAGGTCTTGCATCACTCAGACTGCACGTGGCATTCAACGTAAGGGAGACCAGTTGGTCCACTGGCGGCGATTTCGAGGGGCGATTCTACGACCCCCATCGGGCCGCGACAACGCCCCCAGTCGAGTCGTCACAGAAGAAGCGGTGATTACCACTCACCGTGTCGGTTCACCTCCTCAATCGGTTCGACTGTCCATGGATTGAATACAGGAACATCCGTCTGATGACATCGCGACGCCATCTCGTGGATAGGGCGGGCGTTCCGTAAGCGGCTTTCGACAAACAGCTTACGGGTTGACAACTGATTCTTCGGAAGATTCGGCACGCCCAGTGCGTTCTGTCTCCTGCATCAACACAACCAGTCATGACTCGACTGGGACACATCACACCACTCCCAAGATGGAAGGTTAGACCGATGACACGCTTCGCTCTCTCACTGCTCGTACTGGTTGCTCTCGCCACTCAACAAGCCGCCGCTCAGGACTTCAGCAATGTGAAGTCGGGACTGCTGCTGGGGATCTACGCCACGCCAGGCAACGGCGGAATGCGGGTCTCAAGCACCATTCCTGGCTACTCGGCGGAAGGGCGTCTGCAGCCCGGCGACGTCCTGATGCGTGCGACCGTGGATGGCTTCACCATCTATCAGCTCCGCTCGCACTTCGAGATGGAAAACACCAAGACCGCCATCGGTCCGAATCGCGAAGCTGCTGTGGAAGTCTGGCGACCAGGCGTGGGGATGCTGTACGCCTGGGTCGAGTTCACGCCGATCGCCGGTCCCGCCGCCACTGCCGTTCGCTCGTACGGTGCCCAGTTCAAAATGGAAACCGAAAAGGGAGGCGCCCGAGCGATGTTCCAGAAGCAACGCCCCGGCCAGGTCGTCCCCTTCCCCAACACCCAGAACAACGGCAACTCCGGCAACAACAATTCCAGCAATGGCAATCGCGATGCCAGCAGCCTGTTCGGTCGGTAGGAATGTGGTGGAGAGCCGGAAGTAGAGCGAGTTGGCTCTGCCTTGGTCTCTAACAAGACAAATTCGATGAACTTCACGAGCCTCGCATGTTCGATGCGAGGCTCGCTCTGTTTGGTATGGTGATCAGACCACTCAGGCTACTCCTCCGAGTCATCCATGAACTCTTCTCCCTCGTCGTCATCGAAGTCCATGCCGAAGAACAGGTCCTCGGCGTCGGGGGCATCGTCGCACCAGCGGTAGCCTTGCCAGACGACGCCGGGTCGATCGGTGAAACCTTCGCCAGCGAGTTCCACCTGCTGCACCTCGACAGGCAGGTCGAGGCCGGAGTGATGTTGTTGAAGCACCCGGTCGACTGCTTCCTCTTCCGTGGTGGCCAATACGCCCCATTCGATTTGATAGTAAGGCCACTCCTGTTGACCAGGGAGGCAGCCTGCGTGGGTGCCCCAGTCGTCGCCCGTCGCCTGTCGCAATCGCACTCGGTAAAAGTTGACTTCGGTTTCCGCGTCAGATTCGCGGCGGTGATGGAAGTATTCGTCCGACATCAGTCCCGCTTCCAACAGCCGCTGCTCCAGCGCCAGTCGCGCCGGATGTTCGGCAGGCCAGTCGGCAATGGCGATCCACACCCGAGTGAAGTTCCGCACGATGCCACTGATCGACAGATATTCGACTTCACTGAGCGGCGACTGGAGCAGGGTCATGATCTCGGTGGCCGCTTCGTCGTCACGGTCCAGCTGCGCCAATGCCGCCGCCCTGAGCAGTTGCAGATGCAGTTCTCCAGGCGGTTCGAATTCCCGTTCGCGCTCAATCGCCGCGAGACATTCCTCGTAGCGCCCCAGTTCCAACAGGGCCCAGGCACGGTAGTACTCAACCCATACGTGATTCTCGCCCAGGGCAACGTGGCGGTCCAGATACGTGAGCTGCGAATCGAACTGTTCCAGTCCGTACGCTGCCAGCGCGGCTTCCCAGGCAACATCCGCATTCTCGCAGCCTTCCCGCAGTGCGAGATCGAGTGCCGCCAGTGCATCACGTGGTCGGTCGGTGTCGCGATAGATGCGGGCCAGATTCAGTGCCGATTCCGCATCAGTCCGATCGAGTCGAAACGCCCGGGCGTAACAGCGTTCGGCCTCACCAAGATTCTCCACCTGTTCAAAGAACCCCGCCGCCCTCAGGAAGTTGCGGGGCTTCTCGGGATCGAGCATGAGCGACTTGCGGAACAGTCGCTCCAGTTCTTCGTGGGTGATCTCGGCGAACTCCTCCTCATCAACATTGTGAAAATGCAGACCCAGGTCGGCATACACGCTGATGACGGTCGCCTCCTGCGAGAAGTGCTCCAACATGCGTTGAGCGAACGCCCATACTGACCGCGCGTCTTCCGGGCCGGTGACGGTGAAGCGGGCGAGATGAATCAGCATCGCGCCATCGCGCGGCGAAACGATACTCGAAATGTCATATCCCAAGATCGCTTCGCGCGCCGCCCGCAGCGGCTCGATCGGTTCCTCCTGCTGCCGCGCCTCGAGGATCTGCTCCATCAATTGTTCCATCTCCGCCTTGAGGGGCGTGTCGTTGTCGTCGGGTGCAGTGACTGGAGTTGAATCGTCCGTCGTGTCGACGGTCACTTCACTACCAGAAGTCGCCCCGCCGGATTCGTCTGCGGATGGCGTTGCCGATGTTGCCGTCCCGTTCGCGAACGGTCCGGCGTCGTAGTCCGCCAGCACGGGAATCGGCACTGGCTGCGTGTTGGGATCGAGCAATCGCTTGAGCCGTCGCAGCGTGAGAAAGTCATTCGCTTCCGCCGCTTTGGCTTCGAGTCCGCGGGCCAGTGGCTCGGCCCGATTGCGCTTGTCATCGAGCAAATAGGCGGCAATGAGTCGCAGTCGGACTTCGAACCACTCCTTCTGGCACTCCTGCTGCGTGAGTCGTTGATCCCACTCGGTGAGCAGCTTGATCCCCGCCGCGCGATCCCCTTGAACAACGAACCGGAGCGCGTCGCCCAGCGCCCGTTCGAGTTCGATCTCCGGCCATTCCCCCTCCTCAGGCAGCCACGGCGTCATCGGCGGATTTGTCGACCAGTCGACCGCCTCTTCTCCCAATAGCAGTCGCACCTCG
>JAGQQB010000374.1 GCA_020426425.1 Planctomycetaceae bacterium
CGATGCCCGCCTGATGGAAGGCGTCGACAAACGCCATGAAGTCTTGCGGATTGCCGTAACGCGCCGTCGGGGCGAAGTAGCCGGTCGTCTGATAACCCCACGAGCCATCGAACGGATACTCAGTGACCGGCATCAATTGGATATGCGTGTAGCCCAACTCCCGCACGTAGGCGATGAGTTGTTCCGCCAATTCGGCATAGGAGAAGTACCTTCGCCCATCGTGCGGACGCCGCCACGAGCCAAGATGCACCTCGTAGACAGACATCGGCTCATGCAGCAGATTCGTCCGGGCGCGTCGCTGAATCCAATCGCCGTCTTGCCACTCGTAGTCGTTCAGATTCCAGACGACCGACGCGGTATTGGGTGGGGCCTCGCAGAAGAAGCCGACCGGGTCCATCTTCTCAAAGATCTCACCCGACTGCGCCCGAATGCTGTACTTGTAGGTTTCCCCTGGACCGACATTGGGTACGAATCCGGACCAGACACCGGAGTCACTAGAGTTGAGATAGAACGCTCCGTGCTGCCAGTGATTGCGGTCGAGCAACACGCACACTTCCTTGGCATTGGGAGCCCAGACGGCGAACCGAGTGCCAGCCTGACCGTCCTGCGAGACCAGATGGGCTCCCAGCCAGTGATACATCATCGCGTTCATGCCGCGCCTCATTGCCTGCTGATGCTTGTCCGACGTGAGCAGCGACACTTGTTCCCCGCGCGCAAACAGAGACATCCTCTGAGGGCGCCGCACATCGGAAGTAGGGGCATCCATGGCCATTCGCTCAACTCCTGCTGAACGAATCATTCCCTTTCGCCGTAAGTTTTGCAATCCCAATGGGTTTGCATCAGGGCCGCTCGATTTGAGAGTGACGGATTCTGACTCGTCGAGGCGTCCCGGAGAATCTGTACCTACGATTCCGCAGCCACTTACACTCAAACCAGTTCCGGCAACAGCGGGAACTCGTGGAGGAGACTACCAATTGTCACCGGCGGCAATTCACGGTAGTTCTGAACCGCCAGTCGGTAAGAGCCGATGGCACATTCCTTCTCGACGAGATAGTACTGGTTGTAGCTGGAGCGTAACTGATTGACCTCGGTCCGGTCGACTTGTTCGAGAAAGGACATCCAGCGCCGATTGAACCGGGCGAACGCCCCCTGCAATTGTTGTCGTGCAGATTTCGCTGACAGGGTCCCCGGTTGCCAGAAGGTGCTCCTGAGTTCTGTGTGCCATTCGTCTGCCAATCGTTGGCAGTGCGCATGGGATTCCTCGCCGAGGAGCGATTCCGTGTGCGATCCGACCACAGCAAAGAACTGAGCCAGTCTTAGACGCGGCATTTCGAGACCCGACACGTACTCGCGCTGACAGCGTTCGTGGAGTACCCTCCATGCCGCCTCGACCCGCCGCGCGCGTCTTAGGAACGCAGGAGGGCCACTGCCGGTCACCATCTGGCGGAAGATCTGACCTTCGTCACTCATCTTTCTGAATCTTTCCAGAGCCTGACTGCCGTCGCTCCCGCAAGTGGTCGAGCCGCTGCTTGATGCCTGCTTCGTGCCCCCGATCAACAGGTTCATAGTAGGTTCGATCGACGCCGAGGTAGTCCTGATCGACCCAGCCACCAGCGCCATCGTGGGCGTACTGGTAACCCTGTCCGTGTCCGAGCTGTTTCGCACCGCGATAGTGGGCATCGCGGAGATGCATCGGGACGGGGACCAGTGCACGGTTCTGAACGTCTTCCAGTGCGCGATTGATCGCGACGTACGCGGCATTCGACTTCTGGGCAGAGGCGAGATACGTCACCGCCTGGGCCAGAATGATGCGACACTCCGGCATACCAGTCCGTTCAGTCGCCTCAGCGGCCGCCTGCGCGAGCACAAGGCCCATCGGGTCGGCGTTGCCGACATCTTCCGAAGCGAGAATGACCAGTCGACGGGCAATGAAGCGCGGATCTTCGCCAGCCGCCAACATTCTCGCGAGCCAGTAGATGGCGGCATCAGGATCGCTGCCACGCATGCTCTTGATGAAGGCGCTCGCGACATCGTAGTGCTCATCCCCATCTCGATCGTACCGAACCGCCTTCTTTTGAATCGACTCTTGGGCGACTTCGAGGTCAAACACCGGTTGTTGTGGTGTGAGGGATCGGACGCCGATCTCGAGTGCCGTGAGTGCGCGGCGGGCGTCGCCATCGCAGACTTCGGCGAGGAACTCGAGAGCTTCGTCGGTTGCTTGCACCGATTCGTTCCCGAAGCCACGTTCTTGATCAGTCAGTGCCGAGCGCAGCAGCGCGAGCAGGTCGGTTTGATCGAGCGGTTGAAACTCGAACACCTGCGACCGACTGATCAGTGCGGACACGAGTGCAAAGAAGGGGTTCGCGGTCGTCGCTCCAATCAGATTGACAATGCCGCGTTCGACATCGGGGAGGAGAACATCCTGCTGCGTTTTGTTGAAGTGATGCAGCTCATCGACAAACAGTAACGTGCGGCCGCGGCCGGCCGTGAGACGATCTCGGGCGCGGTCGAGTTCTGTTCGCAGTTCTTTCACGCCGGTTGAGGCGGCGTTCAATACGACGAACTGCGACTTCGTGTGTCGCGCCAGCAACTCTGCCAAGGATGTCTTGCCGGTTCCGGGCGGGCCAAAGAAGATCATGGACCCGAGTCGGTCCGCTTGCAGCATTCTGCGGAGGAGCTTTCCTTCTCCCAGGAAGTGCCGCTGTCCGACGAACTCATCGAGCGTTCGCGGTCGCATACGCGCTGCCAACGGCAGTGCGGCATCGGTGGCCTGGCGTTCCTGAGCGTCGAATAGACCGGCCATGTGTTGGTTGTGGCTATTGGATTTGGAGGCTTCGCCCAGGTGGACGGGCGGACTCATTGGGGGGAAGGGTGGGCGTTGTGCCCGAGTTATTACTATATTTGCTGGTTGTCTTATCGAGTTGGCACCTGTTCCTCAACCGCGTCGATGCCTGCGCCCCTGCAATACGGTTCCCTGACCCTGCCGACCCGGTATCTGCTCTCGCCATTGGCCGGGTTCACGAATTTGCCATTCCGGCTGGTCATCCGGGAACTGGGCGGATTGGGGCTGTGTACCACCGATCTGGTCAGCGCTCGAGCGCTCTTGGCCAAAAGTCACAAGAGCCTGAAGCTGATCGAAACGTGCCCCGAGGATTCTCCCCTTTCGGTGCAGATCTTTGGCGGTGATCCAAGCCTCATGCGGGATGCGGCACAGTTCCTGCAGGAGTACGGCATCGCGTCGATCGACATCAACATGGGCTGCCCGGTTCGTCGAATTGTCGCCGATGGAGCTGGGTCGGCAATGATGTGTCAGCGGGAACGCACGATCGACCTTGTGCGAGCTGTGGTCGAAGCAGTCTCGCTGCCGGTCACTGTCAAAATGCGACTGGGCTGGGACGACACCGACTGGAGTGCCCCGTTCTTTGCCCGCGAATTCGAACAGGTGGGGGTCGTCGCGATCGCGATTCATGGCCGGACGCGCGAACAGGGCTTTCGCGGTAACGTGAAACGCGAGGGAATTCGGCAGGTGGTCGAAGCGGTCGACCGCATCCCGGTGATTGGAAATGGAGATATTCGGACAATCGCCGATGCCGAGCGAATGTTCGCCGAGACAGGGTGTCACGGTATTTCGATTGGTCGCGGTGCGCTCGCGAATCCGTGGATCTTCCGTCAACTCATCGAATG
>JAGQQB010000375.1 GCA_020426425.1 Planctomycetaceae bacterium
GGCAATTTCATCGGCACGAATGCTGCGCTGTCAACGGGACTCGGCAACAGCTATCAGGGGATCGGCATCACCGGGAGCGGTTCCACCGACAATCTGATCGGAGGAACCACGTCCGGAGATGGCAACGTCATCGCACACAATACGTTTGACGGAATTGGCATTAGCTCCGGAACCGGTAACTCCATTCTCGGAAACCGCATTCATTCCAACGGGGCAGCCAACGACGACATCGCGATTGACTTGTTGGACAACGGCGTCACTGCCAACGATACCGCAGGCACTCCCCCAGATCAGGACACAGGCGCCAACGACCTGCAGAACTTCCCGGTGTTGTTTACCGCTGCTGTCAACGGGACCGACCTCCAAATTACTGGTCAGCTCCCTACCGACGGCCTCACCACGCAGTACCGCATCGAGTTCTTCAACAATCCGCTGGGAACTGAAGACCCATCCGGACACGGCGAGGCCCGCGTGTATCTCGGAGCGGTGACTGTCACCACCAACGGCAGCGGGGTCGCGAATATCAGCACGACTCTTAACGGTGTGTCGGTAGCGGTCGGTGACCGTATCTCCGCAACCGCGACTGAAATCCTCAATCCCGCGCAGGTCGGCGTCAACGACCTGCTCGCCTACGGTTCGACCTCCGAAATGTCGCTGAACCTCCCGGCAACTCCCGCGAATACGTCCCCGACGATCACGTCCAACGGCGGACTCGCATCGATCTCGCTGAATGTCGCCGAGAACACAACGGCCGTCACCGACGTCAACGCGACCGATCCCGAAGCTCCCCCGCAGACGCTCACGTACAGCATCATCGGCGGAGCCGATCAACTGCTGTTCGACATCGATGCGAACACGGGCGTACTGACGTTCAAGACCGCACCCGACTTCGAGAGCCCGACCGACGTCGGCACGAACAACGTGTACAACGTCACCGTGCAGGTGAGCGACGGCGCTGGCGGCACCGACACGCAGGCAATTGCCGTTACCGTCACCAACCAGGCGATCTCGTCAATCTCCTACACCGGAACCGGAACCGTGGTGGCCGGGACGCCGTACACGCTGAATCTCTCAGCCAACGAAGACGCCACCAGTTGGACCATCAACTGGGGCGATGGCACGATTGAAACAATCGCAGGCAATCCATCCTCGGCGACACATGTTTACGATGCACAGGCAGGCGGGTTGACATTCAATGTCACCGCAGCAGCAACTGATGCCGACGGGACCATCTACACGAACCGCTTGTACGTTCCATCCTGGGCAGGTACAGATCTTGTCCACATCTATCAGGGGAATGACGCCCTCTTCTCCGGAACGATGGCGCCACTTTCCGATGGTCTGGACGACCATATCGAAGTCATTCAGGGTCCGAATGGGAACCTTTTTGTTTCGTCCGAAATCAGCGACAGCGTTCTCGAGTATACAACCAATGGAACGCTCATCGGGACCTTTGTCGCGGCCGGTTCCGGTGGTTTGAACGGCTCAGCAGGGATGGCGTTTGGCCCGAATGGGGACTTGTACGTCGCGAGCTATGTGAACAGTCAAGTCCTGCGTTTCGACGGAACAACAGGCGATTTTGTCGAAGTGGTTGTTTCGTCTGGAACCGGTGGGTTGGATTCTCCACTGGGACTGAACTTCGGTCCTGATGGTCAGTTGTACGTGGCGAGTCGCGGAGGGAACAAGATTCTCCGCTTCGATCCGGAAACCGGCAGCCTGGACACTGGATTCGATGGTTCAGTCGGGGGCATGACCGAGGACTTCACCTTTGGTCCTGATGGACACATCTACGCCGTCGATGCCAGCAACGCTCGCATCGTGCAACTCGATGCCACCGATGGGACTCTGCTCAGCGTCTTTGTTGCCAGCGGTGCGGGAGGACTGGGTTACCCCGCCGGAATCGCGTTTGGTCCTGATGGCAATCTGTACGTCGGTGATCAAGCGTCACATGCCATTCGCATGTATGACGGCTCGACGGGCGCGTATCTGGGCGACCATGTCACATCCGGATCTGGTGGACTGGTGAAACCTGCCTACTTTGTGTTCGAGGCCAATCAGCAAGTCGCTGTCATCTCGAATACAGGTCCATCGCAGGTTCTACCGGTCGCCCAAACTACACCGGAAGACACCACGATTACCTTTTCCACGGCCAACGGCAATGCGATCACGGTTGATGATGGCACAGCCGCGACCGATACGCGCTTGCAGGTGTTCCTCTCTGTCGATGGCTTCAACGGGACACTGACCCTCTCGCAAACGACGAACCTCAGCTTCCCCGGCGGAGCGAATGGCACGTCCAGCATGGTCATCTGGGGCACGGAGGCGGACATCAATGCCGCCTTGGAAGGGATGGTGTTCACCCCGAATCTGCACTACAACGGCTCGGCCAACATCACCGTTGAAACCAAACTCGCCGCCGACTTGCAGGGACTGTACGAATTCGAGAACGCAGGCAACGTGGGCCAGGATACGAGCGTTGGTGTACTGCAGACCGGAACTAAGTTTGGCAGTGCCGCCGTCGTTGTAGATGGAACTCGCGGCAATGTTCTCAACTTGGACGGCAGCGGCGACTACATTGAGATTCCAAGTCCTGGGTTTGGTGATCCGGATCAAGTCACAATGGCGGCGTGGGTAAACGTTGATGCATCAGAGGCCGGATGGCCCCGAATCATGGAGATGAATAGCGTTGCATCCATCACCTACGAATCAAGTGCTAAGAAACTCTATGGTTGGGGGTACGATGGCACCGACTGGTATGCCCATGCCTACGTCATCGACTTGAACGCGGAAGGTTGGACACACGTTACTTTCAGTTGGACCGAGAGTACCCTAACCGGTCAGCTGTATGTCAATGGAGTTGCAGTGACGCCGGATGAGACCTGGACGCTCAACGCTCCGGGGGGCGTCGCTGACGGGAGCACGTATATTGGTGCTCATCCCTCTGGAAGTGACAATCTGAATGGGATGGTAGACGACGCACGTGTGTATACTCGAATTGTTTCTGCCGCAGAGATCGCCGCCATCGCGGGTGATGCACACACTGCGACTGGGACCATTCCTGTCACTGTGACAGCAGTCAACAACGGTCCGGCGTTGCTCAACTTCGCTGGCACGCCAACATTCACCGAAGGAGGGGCGGCTGTCACTCTTGATAGCGATCTAAACGCCGTCGATCTTGAACTCGATGCCCTGAATGGTGGAGCGGGCAATTACTCCGGAGCGAGCACGACTATCGTCCGCAACGGCGGAGCGAATGCCGACGATGTCTTTGCCTTCATCGATGGAAACGGTATCACCCGCAGTGGCAGCACGCTGCTCAAGAGTGGACAAGTGATTGCGACGTTTGATACGACCACAACGCCTGGTCAACTGGTAATCACCTTCACCGACGCCAACGGCCAGATTCCGACCTCGGTCAACGTCGACAACATCCTGCGGCAAGTCACCTACGCCAACAGCAGCGACGCCCCACCGGCCAGCGTGACACTCGACTGGACCTTCAACGACGGCAATACGACCAACAGTCAAGGAAGTGGCGGTGCCCTGCTGGCAACGGGCAGCAAGACCGTCAACATTACGGCCACGAACGACGCACCACAGATCAATGCGTCTTCTCCGCTGAACAGCATTGCAGAAGATGACGTCAA
>JAGQQB010000376.1:0-3214 GCA_020426425.1 Planctomycetaceae bacterium
CCTCATCCCCTTCGAGCACCTTGGCGGTTCGCTCGTGAGGATAACGCAGCGCGATCTGCTGGCTGAGTCGGTTCGGACTGCGGCGATAGGTGCGAATCTGGGCGATGCCGCCGGTCATGTTGCTCAGTTCGACTTCGAACAGATCAGTCCTCAGCACGAGATCTTCGGCCATCGGTAATTTACCGACGCTGCTGTTCGAGACGCCGCCGCGTGGAACCGCTGGCAACCAGTGGAAGCCGCAACCGGGCAGATCGACGATGGCTGCCGCTGAGTCCTCGGTGACTTGAATGTGTTTGAGTTCCGACTTCGTCGACGGCGCTGTACCGGCTGGCCAGTCCACGAGGACATGTCGTGCGAACGAATGTGGATTGACGACAAGTACGCCGTCACCAGAACCCGCTTCACTGCCGGTCAACAGTCGTGCGACGTTGGCATGAGCGGCGGCTTCGGCACTGTCCATAGCACTTGCCAGTGCCTGGTGTGTATCGGCATCGGCCTCGGGATCGGCGGCCCACAGGGCATCTTCGAACGCGGTGTCGGTTGCCAGCGCGTAGTTCGCCTGAGACAGCAACTCCGACAGCCGCCGCGCCCAGTCGACACGGAGAAACCGACGCTGCGTTTCCCAGTAACGCACATAACGGCTGACAGGGTCGGCTTCGCGACGGGCGACGCTTTGCACCAGAAACGGGGTGAGGTAGCGACCAGCGGCAAACTCGTTGATTGCACCATGGGTATCGGTCGCGCTGAAGAACTCATGCCACGTCGTGAATTTGCCGAGAACTGGCGCATAGCGCTGCGCGCGATGAAAGTCTTCCATCCACGGCGTCCGCATTTCCGGCCAGCGGGCGAAAACCACCCCGACAACATGATCGTAATCCATCGACTCCGACATGCGGACGGGGAATCGCAGCCAACTTGAGGCACTATCACCTGCGAGGGGAATGCGGCTGTAGGCTTCAATCGGACTCCCATCGCTTCCCTGCCAGCGCATGTTGGCCTGTTCCTCGTCAGGATAGACGCCGTCATCCATCACGAAGTGCAATGCGCCAGTGTACCCGAGTCGATGCAGCAACTGCGGCAGATGCGGTCCCACACCGAATCGCCGTTTCCCCCAGACGATCGGCGTGCGACCAAATGTCTGCTGATACCACGTCTGTCCGCGCTGCAGTTCGGCGATCTGTGAGTCGAGTGACATCAGCGGAGCAGGGCGATCAGTCCAATCGCCGCCGACGAGTTCTATGCGATCGTTGGCCCACGCCACTTGAATCGCCTCCTGCCACTCAGGGTGTGCTGCAAGGATTTCCTCCCAGTCCCGCGCCTGGGCGAGAAAGTTAACCGGTGTGTCGCTCTCCAGCAGCTTGCCGAAGTCGTCGTTGGCAAGGCGCGGGATGACGAGGCACAGATCGATCAGCGAACACTCGACCGGATAGAATCGTTCGCGGCAGCTAAGCAGCATCTCGAAGCAGCGCCGCAAGTGCGCGCGAGCTGCATCGGCATCACCAGCGAATGCGACCCGAGCACCGGCGAGCAATTCCCTCAGCATCTGGTCTTCTTCCAGATGGCTGTAGTTCCGCATGTGCCGCGTGAGGAGTTCGGTTTGCAGATAGATTGTTCCCAGGGCGAGAAAGTCACGAACGATCTCCGGATCACAGTCGTGGCGTTGCTCTGGTGGAATGGCCTGTAACGCGGCATTGAGCAAGTCGTCGCGTTGCGTGAGCCCGCTGACCACGTGCGATCCGGCCCGCCGCGCGTCTTCCGCCCAGCCGTGCGGCACCCAGTCATTGCAGGCGGTCGGCAGGATGTACAACTGACCTGGCTTCGCTTCACCTGCTTCATCGGCGCGGCGATAGCGCGGAAACGACTCTGCTGCCGCAATCAATTCAGGATGAAACACAACCGCGAACGCATTGAGCAACCCGGCGGCCGGTTCATCGCCGAGTTCGGTTGGAAAGTCTTCGAGACTATGACACGGAACGAGAATGATCAGTTCTTCAAGGGGCATTGCGGCAGAAACTCCGGTGAGGCACATCAGGCAACAGGGTGAGTGTACATTCCGCGAGGGAGTCCTCACGAGGAACTTGGGTGAAAACAGGGTTGCCGGGTCCATCCATCGTGGTGAATTGAGGAGTTGAGACAGGATTTACAGGATCGACAGGATCAGACCTTGGCACCGAACCACCGAAAGGTGGCGCTCGAGATGCCAATCGAATTGGGAACACTGAATCCTGTCAATCCTGCTGATCCTGTCTGAAACTCGAACCGTCACGGTGCGTCAGTCACCGGAAACACGTCTGTTGGCTCGTCTATTCTGTATTGAGTTTCACGGGTGACCACGATCCATCAGACGCATGCCGGGCGGTGTACGAATACCGGCTTGCGTCAGGATCGCGGTCGCCATCCACTGCGCCGCCACAAGCGACAGGGATTTCCGGTTCCCGCTTGCGTTGAGGACCGCTATGCTGGCTGGAGAATCGGACAAACGACTACAGACCAAGCGAGGATCTCATGACCCCCCTGCAATCGTTAATTGAGTGCGGTACGAAACTCTGGCTCGACAGTGTCGACCCTGATCTGGTGCTCAAGTACCGCGAACTGGGGGCAACTGGCGCGACATCGAATCCGGTGATCATCGCCGGAGTGATCAACTCCGGTAAGTGCGACACCGCACTGCAGGAGCTACTGAATGCTTCCAACGATGTCGAACACATCGCGTGGACGTTGACTGATCGACTCGTCCGCAATGCTCAACAAGTGTTCCATCCTGTGTGGGAAGCGACCGACGGGAACGATGGGTACGTGAGCTTCGAACTTGATCCGCTGTTGGAAGCGGTCGATTGTCCGCTGAGCACGGAAGAGCGGACAGCCCGGTACATTGAACTGGGGAAGCAATGGTCAAATGGTCACGCAAACCGGATGATCAAAGTCCCTGCGACCCCGGCAGGTCTCGGTGCCCTGGAAGAACTCGCGGCCGCGGGAGTGCCGCTGAATGTTACGCTGCTGTTCACATCCCGACAGTACCGCATCGCCCGGGATGCCGTGTGGCGTGGCGCTCAACGACGCAGCGATCCTCACCGCGTGAAGTCGGTCTACAGCATTTTCGTCAGTCGGGTCGATGGTTACACCGCCGAGCATGCACCAGCTCTCGATGGGGCTCAGGGGCACGTGGCGGTCGCCAATGCGAAACTCATCTGGAAAGAGAACGCGGAGTTCTGGC
>JAGQQB010000376.1:3224-3638 GCA_020426425.1 Planctomycetaceae bacterium
GACAAGCAGGTCGATCACACGCAGGACATCGTGTTCGCCAGCATGGGGACCAAAGATCCCGCCGATCCAGCAGACCGTTACGTCGCTCCGCTGGCGGGCTCCGATGTGCAAACCAATCCACCGGCGACGAACGCCGCCATTGAACAGATTGCTGGCAAGACATTCAGCAAGACGATCGACCATATGCCATCAGCGGCCATGCTCGATGAGATCCAACGGCATGTGGACTTCGCTCACCTGGAACAGACCCTGATGGAAGATGGGTTGGCCAAGTTCGCCGACCCACAGAAGGCATTGCTCGCGAGCATCGGAAAACGCGTTGGATGAGGTGGCTCGACGGCTGTGGCGAAGTCGGATCATTCCTCGCCACGTTCGCCGTACCCCCTCTCCGAGTTTCGCATGCTCGATTCGCCC
>JAGQQB010000377.1 GCA_020426425.1 Planctomycetaceae bacterium
TCTGCGGCATGATGCGTGACTCGGTGAAGGAATGGTGTGAAGTTGGAGAGAAGTATGAACAGCGGTCGATGTGAGAAGCAAGGGAGAGCTGCTGTCGGCGGTCAGCTATCGGCCTTTCGCCGTTGGCTCCTAGATCCTAGCTCCTCCGTCCTCGATCGTACTCGATCCTCAGTCCTTGCTCCTCGATCCCCCAATGACTTCCTCCGGTACCGAGCCATCCAGATACCGCCAGTTCTTGATGTACGAAATCACATCGGCCATGTCCTGCGGCGGGATCGTCTTTTCGAGGCCGACCGGCATCAGGGAGACGCCGTTGTTTTTCATCGCTTCAATCTCGTCGCGGCCCAGCGAAACGACTTTGCCCTCGGGCTGCTTGAGCGTGATGGACGTGCCGGTTTCCGAAACCAGAATGCCGGTGTACGTGACGCCGTTGGTATCAACCACGGTGTAGCTGAAGAAGTTGTTGTCGATCGCCCGGTTCGGATCGAGGATGTTCGTTAACAGATACTCGAGCGTTTTCGTGCGGGAGTCGGAAATGTCCGGCGCGACATCGACCCCGACATCGCCCACCTTGTGACACGTCGCACAGTTCTTCACAAACACTTGCTTGCCGCGGCGAGGATCGCTACTGAGCGTCAAACACGCAGCATACTCCGCCAGCACCTTAACCCGATCTTCCGGCGGCGCCTGCTTGAGCAACCGCACCGCCTTCTCCTTAATGACCGGATCGGCATGCCCCATGAGCCGCTTAGCGATATTGGGATCAATAGCGAGCGCCGGCAATTGCCCGTTCTCGACGAGATCGAGCAGCAGGTGTATGCGGTCAGGCGTGGTGGCGAGTGCGGTGATGGCTTGATTGCGATAGGCGGGAGGCAATTGCGGCAATGATTCCGCCAAGATCGATCCCGATTGCGGCTCAGGGCGCATCGCAAGTGCTTCAAGAACGGCAGGCAATGCCTCGGAACCTCGATATGAATTGGTTCGCAACTTCTCCAACGAGTCCGCATCGTCGACGAGACCAAGAATGATTGGGCTGCGGACAGAATTCCAGTTTCGCGACGCTGTGATGCGCTGCACGAGTCCGTAAAAACGCTGTTGCGATTCGTCGGGAAGTTTGGACAAGTGCTGCAGAAGTTTGTTACGTCCTCCCGGCAATCCGTCGATCAGCTTGATCAATGCAGCTTCCCCATCGATTTCAAGCAGTTTCTGCAATGCCTGTTCGACTTCCTTTGCGTCGTTCTTGCGGGCGATCGCGGTAACCAGTTGATCGCGCAGTTCGCGATTCGAACCCCGTTCAAACATTTGGCCCCATGCTTCGACCAGGTTTCCACCAGCATGAACCTGAATCAATTCGAGCGTCCAGGGGGGAGCCGCATCATGGCCATGACTCTGCCGCAAGAACGGAGTCATGGCCATCCATGAAGAGAGTTCTGGGGCCGTTGCCACCATCGCGAATTCACTCCAAGTTGTCAGCGAGAGCAACGCTGACTTCAATTGTGGTTGCTGCATAAGGGAGTGACGCGGATGGCTCCTCAGCGGCCCTTGCACACCCCCCTGGAGCCACCGAACCAGACGTTCGCGTGGCGACGGTTCAGCTTCCATGTGTTGGCCCAATTTCAGCTTTTCGAACAAAAGGAGTTCGTCGAGTTCTGACAGTCGAAACTCACCGCTCACATAGGCGTCGTCAACTGGTGCCAGATCGTCTGCCGTCAGCGCTCCGATGCCCTGTAGCGTTCGCAGTGCTTCAATCCGACCAATGCCCTCTTCGCGGTTTGCCAGCAGTTCGCGTAGGTCAGCGGCTACCTCCGCATCCCGCCGCTCCACCAGCAATCGCCGTGCCGTCTCCCGCTGCCACGCATTCGGATGGGCGAGCAGTGCGACCAGTTCGCTCGATCCTGCGTCCGCGAGTCGCGGGCCGTCGGCCATCGGCTGTCGGCTGTCGGCCCTAGATCCTCGATCCTCAGTCCTCGTTTGGGCCTTTGGCCCCTGGCTGTTGGCCGTTGCCTCTGGACTCTCCGCTCTCGACTCTCGACTCACCACCCGCCATATCCTTCCGCGATCCATCCCCAGCAATTGATCTGGTCGGTTCTTCAGTTCCTCAGGCACAAACTGAGGATGCTCGATTACGGCGCGATACATGTCGACGACGTACAGCGCCCCATCGGGGCCGTGGGCGAGGTTGACTGGGCGGAACCATTCGTCCTTGGTGGCGAGGAACTCGACCCCGTCGCGGCCCGGTTTTGAGGTGAACGTGATCCCGCTTGGTGTGAGGATGTCACGATGGACGAGGTTACCGGTTGGTTCACAGGTGAAGCTGTTGCCGTAGAAACTGTCCGGCAGAGCATTCCCGCGATAGATCGTCACGCCGCACGCCGCCGTAAACTGGTTCGCGTGCAGGTTCGAGGTCGTCCACGTGCGGCTGATGGGATACAGCTTCGATTTCTCGCCAGCCGGGGAAACCTCTTCAAACACCTTCGACACGCGCATGTACGGCGCCCGTTTCAGGTGTTCCTCTTCCAGGACAATGTGATTGCACGGATTCCGATTGCTGCAAACGAAGCGGTTTCCCCAATCATCGAAGGTGAGACCGAACTGCCCGTTGCCGGAGATCGCTTCGTACTCACCCGACTGAGGATCGAATCGGAAGTCGCGCCCGGAGATGTTGAGCGGTTCGGGGAGTCGCTTGTTCGGCCAGGGATAGTCGGCGCCAGGCATGATCGAGCCGCCGCGCAGTCCGTTCGCGATGTAAATCTTGTTGTCCGGCCCCAGCGTCGGATGATTGCACCGCAGTTGCGGATTCTCGGTCGCGAATCCGGTGAACCATTGCTGCGTTTCATCGCACCGGCCATCGCCATCGGTGTCGCGCATAAACAGCACCTGTCCGTTCGTCGTGACGAACACGCCGTCTTTCCAGTGCATCAGGCCGTTCGCGAAGATCAGCCCTTCGGCGAACATCACCGGATCGGAATACCGACCATCGCCATCAGCATCGCTGAGCACCCGAATCCGCGACTTCCCCGGTTCCCCTTCGCCGGGACCGTTGGGATAGTCGCTGTACTCGACGACCCAGAGCTTGCCATCAGGCGCGAACGCGATGTGGACCGGATCGATCACATCGGGTTCGCTGGCGACCAACTCGATGCGGCAGTCCGGATGCAGCACAAACGACGACTGTGCGTCCCGTGGCGAGAGAGGATCGCTCGCCCGCAATCCGTTCACGGCGCACAACACCATCCCCAGACCAAACAACCAGCAACGTTGCATTCGCGTTTCTCCCTGCATGAGTGAGCCTGCGGAGAGAATAGCGAACGTTGATGCGACTCGCACACCCAATGCGTTGAACGTTGAGTGTCGCTTCGCGACCGTTGAGGCGTTGAGCGTTGAGGCGTTGAAGGGGCGGCGAGCCGAAGGGGCAGCGGACTCTGCTTGCCAATCCTGTGGCGACGCGACAAGATGCCGCCTGCGATGTCGCACTCGATTTCAGGTCGCAATCACCTTATGAATCTCGCTCAGTCACGAGCCCCGTATGAGTCAGGACGCACAGGCGAACACAAAGTTCGGCACTTTCGGCGGCGTGTTCACCCCGTGCACACTGACGATTCTGGGCGTGATCATGTTCCTGCGATTCGGTCAG
>JAGQQB010000378.1 GCA_020426425.1 Planctomycetaceae bacterium
CCGGTTGCCGTGAGAGCACCGGTTTCCGGATTGATGCTGTAGATGGCAATCACGCCGTTGTCCTGATTCGCCGCCAGGAGCCAGTGCCCGGTCGGATCAATGCCAAAGTTCCGGGGAACCTGACCGCCGGACGGAGCATGACCTGCCGCCTTCAGGGTGCCATCCTCCTGAATCTGGAAGATGGCGATCGAGCCATGTCCGCGATTCGAAACGTACAGGAACTTGCCCGAGGGATGAGCGAGAGTCTCCGCCGTGGATGCCCCTTCGCGCGACGCATCTTCCGGGAGCGTTGAGATGTCCTGAATCGGGTCGAGCAATCCATGATGCGGATTGTACGTAAACGCGGTTTCGACGAGCGTCAGTTCGTTGTTGGTGTACGCGAACTTGCCATTGGGATGGAACGCGAAGTGACGCGGACCACCGCCAGGCTTCACGCTGACTGATGGCGGATCGTTGGGCGTCAGCAGGCCATGCGCGGCGTCGAAGCGGTAGATCAGCACTTTGTCGAGACCGAGGTCGGCAACGAAGGCGTACTTGTTGTCCGGCGAGAGATTGACCGAGTGGGCATGCGGTCCCTGCTGCCGCTTCTCGTTCACACTGCTGCCTTCGTGCTGAATAAACGACGACGCCTCTTTGAGTGTGCCATCGTCGTTGATGGGGAGCACGGCGACGCTGCCGCCGCCGTAGTTTGCGACGAGCACATTCTTGCCCGTGTGATCAACCGAGAGATGGCACGGTCCGGCCCCACCCGAGAGTTGGCTGTTGAGCTTCGTCAGTTCACCCGTATCTGCGTTGATGCGAAACCCGGTCACGCCGCCGGCCCCTTTGCCGCTGGACCCCGGGAAGTCGGCGACTTCGTTGACCGCATACAGATAGTGATGGTGTGGATCGAAGGCGACGAACGAAGGATTCGTCAGCTCAGCAGCCACGACCGCTTCGGTTGCCTTGCCGGTTTCGAGATCAAGTTCAAACGTGTAGATCCCCTTGCTGTCGCCGCGTGTGTACGAGCCAATGTACACCCGGGCAGTGTCGCCAGCCCAAACGTTGGGGGCCAACGCGACAACGCAAGTCAGGCTCAGCAGCAGACGCGACAATGACGGCATGGGAGGCTCCGCAAGTGAACGGGGAGATCGGGGACTCAGTAC
Organism: Planctomycetaceae bacterium; assembly: GCA_020426425.1. Classification (GTDB taxonomy): domain Bacteria; phylum Planctomycetota; class Planctomycetia; order Planctomycetales; family Planctomycetaceae; genus JACKHO01. Next base: position 1,146 of record JAGQQB010000378.1, read on the forward strand.
AGACAACACGAATGACGGCGTTTGATGAATCGCAATTGCAGCACTACTTCAACAGTCGCTGAATGCGTTCCACCGCCTCTTCAACGTTCGCGCGGCTGTTAAAGGCGCTCAGACGGAAGTATCCCTCACCGGAGGCACCAAATCCACTCCCCGGCGTTCCGACGAGATGCGCATCGTTGAGCAGACGATCAAAGAAGTCCCAACTCGTCGCTCCGCCGGGCGTCTTGAGCCAGATGTAGGGCGCGTTCTCGCCGCCAAAAACTTCGATCCCCGCCGCCGTGAGACCGGCACGCAGCAGAGCGGCGTTCTCCATGTAGAACTTCACGAGGTCGCCCGTCTGTTGCTGACCTTCGGTGCTGTACACCGCTTCGGCACCACGTTGAATAATGTACGGCACGCCGTTGAACTTGGTGCAGTGGCGCCGGTTCCACAACGGATGCAGCGGCTTCGTTTCGCCACTCGCGGTCTGCGCCTGCAGGTCCTTGGGGACGACGGTGAACGCACAGCGGGTTCCGGTAAAGCCTGCGTTCTTGCTGAAGCTGCGAAACTCAATCGCCACTTCCCGGGCGCCATCAATCTCGAAGATCGAACGCGGAATCGACTCATCCTGAATGAACGCTTCGTATGCGGCGTCGAACAGAATGAGGCTGTTGTTCTCACGGGCGTAGTTGACCCATGTCTGCAGCGTTTCTCGCGAAGCGACGGCACCGGTGGGGTTGTTGGGATAACAGAGGTAGATCAAATCGACCCGCTGCTCAGGCAGCGCGGGGGTGAAGTTGTTTTCGGCGGTGCAGGGGAGGTAGGTGAGACCAGCGTACCGTCCTTGTGCATCGGCCGCGCCGGTCCGTCCGACCATCACATTGGTGTCGACGTACACTGGATAGACTGGATCCTGCACGGCGACGGTGTTGCTCAGATCGAACACATCGAGGATGTTCCCGGTGTCGCACTTCGACCCATCGGAGACGAAGATTTCGTCCGCCTGAACGTTGCAGCCGCGCCGCTGGTAGTCGTGCTGCGCGATCTTGTCTCGTAGGAAGTCGTAGCCTTGCTCTGGACCGTAGCCACGAAACGACGACCGTTCGGCCATTTCGTCGACCGCCTTGTGCATCGCAGCGGTGACCGCAGGTGGCAGTGGTTCGGTCACGTCTCCAATGCCTAGCCGGATTACTTTCGCGTCTGGATTCGCTGCGACGAACGCCGAGACGCGGCGGCCAATCTCCGGAAACAGATAACCAGCTTTAAGTTTTAGAAAATTTTCGTTGAGCCGGGCCATGAGTGCTGACTGTGGGGTCTGAGAAGAGCACAGACGCTCTCCAGAGGAATCTTCGCGAACGGGAAGCGGTATATGGGAGTCGGGAGACCATTGCAAGGAGGCGGGCGGAAGTTGCTGAAGCGTGGCGAGTTGAGCCTGAAGTAAAGATCTGGGATCAGTACGCAGGCCAAGTGCATGTTCTCAGCAGGGGGGGCGGAGGGTTCGCGACATGGGGTGCTACACCAGATGCGATGCAGAGGGTGGAGCGTTATTGTGGTCAGCAAGCGAGTCTTCCGAGGTGCTTGATCGCTCTCAGCCTCGCGACGTCGCGCATCCCTGGGGCTGCCATTATTGCATCCTGGTCTGCTGCCCAGGGTGACTCTGGTGGTGCCACTATGGCAGTCTTAGGTGGAGCCGCAGATCCACAAAGTACGACAAAGCAGTTATTTGCGTTGTCCAGTCCGGTTTGGCGCGCTGTTTGCGAACTGCTTCTCCAATCGGTCACCCAGCTGGCCGAGCCTCGCTGCCTGCTAACGATGCTCAACCTGGCGTCACTGCGGCAGCGGACAGGAACAATTACCGCCCCGGTCGGCGGTCGGGAATCAGGGTGCACAGTTCAGAGGAGAGACGAGTCATGGCAGTTTCGGAAAAAGTCATCGGCATTGACCTGGGTACGACGAACTCCGTCGTTTCCGTGATGGAAGGTGGCGAAGTCAAAGTCATCGCCAACCAGGAAGGGGCTCGGACGACTCCCAGTGTGGTCGGCTACACTGACAAAGGTGACGTGCTGGTCGGCGAGCCAGCCAAGCGGCAAGCGGTCACGAATCCGCACAACACCATTTACTCGGTGAAGCGGTTCATGGGGCGTCGGCATTCCGAGGTGCAATCGGAAGAGAAGATGGTCCCTTACAAGGTCGTCGGCGGTGCCAGCGACTACGTGAAGATCGACATCAATGGCAAAGAGCACACGCCGCCGGAAATCTCGGCGAAGGTGTTGCTCAAGCTCAAGGAAGCGGCCGAGAACTATCTCGGTCACCGCGTCAACAAAGCGGTCGTCACCGTTCCGGCCTACTTCAACGATGCTCAGCGACAGGCGACCAAGGATGCCGGTCAGATCGCAGGTCTCGAAGTCGCCCGCATCATCAACGAGCCAACCGCCGCCGCAGTTGCCTATGGCCTGGACAAGCAGAATGACGAAACCATTCTCGTCTTTGACCTGGGTGGTGGTACTTT
>JAGQQB010000037.1 GCA_020426425.1 Planctomycetaceae bacterium
ATGTGCTCCCCTGGTCGCATTGGAATCGGCCTCACGGCCCTGACGAGCGGGTGCAAAAGGTCACCGCTAATCTGTTGCAGCGAGCCATTCATCCACGCGACTGAATGCGATGCAGGATCGATGTCCCGCTGCGGCAAGGCGTTCAGCGAACGTTCGTCGTAATTGCATGCATTTGAAACGCTAAGGTGTCACAGTGGAACAACGTAGCTCGGCGGTCTCCGCCGAGAGTGCGCACTGCCTTCGGTGTTCGCGGGAAATGCTCGTGTGATTGCTCTGTCCTTTTTGCTGAGTCTCGACCGGGACGGTCGAGCTACGATTCTCAAACCGCCAACGCGAGAGCCCGCGACGGTTGAGTTGGTTGAGCCCTTCTGAATTCAGATTCTGGCAATCCGCGAAGAATCTGTCCGGGGGCTGCCGATTCCGGCAACTCCCTTTGTACAACTTCTGCAAAACCGCCTCTGGAGAAAACGCGTTTCGCGCGTAGAATCGTGCGACGTGCTCACGCCGAGCAACGACGAACTACGGATGATTTCCAGTGGAGTGATCTGGTCGGAATGAAGAACGAGGAGTCTGAAATGAAATCCTGGAACACCTGGACTGCGGTCTCTCGCAGCCGCGGTTGGTTGTTGGCGTTTGCTGGCGGTCTTTGCCTGGGGGCTGGCGCGATCGCCGTTTCGCAACAACAGCCCGCACCGAAACTCGCACCTGCGCCGTTGCATACGCCCAACGATCTGTCGACGGCGTTTCGCGTTGTGAGCGAACATGCCTTGCCATCGGTCGTGTCGATCACCGCTCAGACCGAAGCGAAAGAAGTCGCCGTGGAAGGGGGCGGTGGACAGCAGCTCTCGCCGCTCGAGGAACAGATGTTCCGTCAGTTCTTTGGCAACGATCCGCAGTTCGAACGCTTCTTCGGTGGTGAAGGGGGCATGCGCCGACAGGTCCCACGTCAGGAAGGGGCCGGGTCCGGCTTCATCGTCGATGCCTCGGGAATCATTCTGACGAACAGCCATGTTGTCGAAGGCGCCGATCGTGTGACCGTACAATTGCAGGATGGTCGTGAGATCGATGCGGAGAGCTGGCATTTCGATCCACGCACCGATGTTGCTGTCGTACGGATCAAGATAGACGAACCACTGCCTGCGATCACATTGGGCGACAGCGACCCGATGCAAGTCGGCGATTGGGTGCTGGCGCTGGGGAACCCGTTCAGTGTCGGCACGACGGTGACCGCCGGGATCATCTCTGCGGTGGGCCGTGGCCCTGGCATCAATGAACGGGAGAACTACCTGCAAACCGACGCCGCCGTGAATCCCGGCAACAGCGGCGGACCGCTCGTGAATCTCAATGGAGATGTGGTCGGAATCAACACGGCCATCTCCACGCGCAGCGGCGGCTACGATGGCATCAGCTTCGCGATTCCCTCCAACATGGTGCGCTGGGTTGCGGATCAGTTGATCGAGAAGGGACGCGTCGAACGCTCGTATCTGGGTGTGAAGCTCCAGCCGATGTCCGCCGAGATTCGGCGTCAACTCGGTGTCGATTCCACGCTCGGCGCGCTCGTGAATGAAGTCTTCCCGGACACCCCGGCCGCGAAGGCTGGTCTGGAAGTTGGGGATGTCATCCTCAAGTTCGAAAACGCGGATGTCGCCGATCAGGCGGATCTCGTGAGTCAGGTGGAACAGTCGGCGCCGGGCAAGAGCTATCGCCTGACCGTGCTGCGGGCTGGACAGACGAAGATTGTGCCGGTCACTCTGGAGTCGATGCCGAGCGACTACACCCCGGCGATGCAGCGGCTCAACGCGGAGTCGAAAGCCGCCGATCCCGAGCAGACCGAACTGGGCAAACTGGGGATTGAAGTCTCCGGTCTGACCCCGGAACTGGCCCAGCGACTGGGAGTGGATGAGGAGACGACCGGCGTCGTGGTGCGCGGCGTGAAACCGGGGAGCCCGGCTGATCGGTCGGGCCTGATTCCTGGCGACATCATTCAGCGGGTGGGGACTGAATCCGTTAATTCCGTCGACGAGTTTGGCAAGGTCGTTGAATCTGCTGACCTTGGCAAAGGCTTGCTGATGTATCTGCGCCGAGGGAATGGAAATGCGTTTGTCGTCGTGAAGTAGTCAGCGAACGAATCAACGCGGACGAGAAGAGAACGCCCTGCGATACCGAGGCATCGGGAGCAATCCTGGTGCCTCGGTTCATTCTTGGCGGACCGTTCGGTGGGCTGGCCACAAATCCGGATTCTTCATGGACGGAGTTGGTGAATCATCCGGGCTGAGCTGTCCTACAGCTGCGAACTTGGCTGCGACGCTTCTGCCTGAGTCTGCGTGCGCAGCAGCAGTTGCCTTCCGAAGACCGATTCAAAGAACGAACGGGCCGATGGCAGCGCCAACTGTTCGACAGCGACGTCATCGACATCGGGGACTGACAGGATGAGTCGGTTGCGAATGCGCAGACATTCGATGCGCTGAATCCGCTGCGCGCGTGAGGCGTCCAGTGCGACCGCAATCCGCAGCAACACGGCGAGTTTGCTCACCAGGACACGGCGTTCGCGATCGAGCGTGCTGTAGACAGGATGGCTCGGCTTGGGCAGGGCGCGGCGATGATACCGTGTGACCAGGGCCACCAGTTGCACCTCATCGGCGGTGAGTCCGAACAACTCACTGTTCATAATGATGTACATCGAGTGTTTGTGAATGCTGGACTGATTAATAAACCCGCCCGCTTCATGGAGCAGAGCCGCGACGTACAGCAGCGTCTCGTCGCGCGCCTCCATTTGATGTTCCGGCTGCAGCTCCCGAAACAGCGTCCGGCTGAGATCGGCAACATGCCCCGCATGATCCTCATCAACATGATATTTGCGTGCCAACTCCCAGGCAGACCGGATGATCTGCCGATGGAAATCATCGCTCCAGGCGCGCCCCTCGCCCATCTCGCGAATCAGGCCATCACGCAGATTGGCGGCGGAGACGAGCAGTCGGTCGGACTGAATCAACTCGGCAAGCTTTTGATACACCAGCAGTGATGGTCCGAGCGTTGCTGCTTCGGCAAACGAAATCTGAAACTCCTCGACCAGCTCTTCCTCCGAAAGCGCGAAGGCGCGATCGACCAGTTGGGCCAGCTCGGCCAATGGGATCTCGGCGAGTGTATCGGCTTCCGGAGCCTGTCCGAGAAGTTCACGGGCGGCCAGACGCATGTCACTGCCGACGGCGACCAGATTCATCTGACGTCCCTGCGGCAACAGCTCCGCGACCGGTTCGAGCAGGCTTTGGATCTCCGCTTCCAGGACCTTGCGCAGCCTGCTGCGGGCGACCTGGAACGTGGAAATCGTCTGCTGCAAACGCAACACACCCAGCCGCAGGGTTTGAGTGAAGGCGACGTTGCCCTGGTCGAGCATCAACAATTCCGTGCTGCCGCCGCTCACTTCAACAATCAGCGACATCGCCTGCGATAACGTGCGCTGCGCCCGAAGCAGCGGCTGAATGCTGCGGTAGGTCACCCGGTGAACTTCGGCGACATCGATTGGCTCGACTGACAGCCCCGTCGCGACATAGATGCGGTCGATGAACGCCAACCGATTCGTCGCTTCCCGCACCGCGCTGGTGGCCACAATGCGGACGTCTTCTGGGCGAATAATATGATACTCCCGCAGCTTGTCCCGGTAGTCCCGCAGAATGCGCACACACACTTCAATCGTCCGGCGACTGATCTCCCCCGAAGAAAACGTATCACGACCCAAATCCACCGCCTGCGACAGCATCTCCAGCGTCCGCACACCAAACGAACCAACCTCGGCGATCTGCATCCTGATCGAAGTCGTGCCGACATCAATCACAGCCACGGTACGCGAAGGGATGGACGTGTCGGTGGACATGGGACAACTGCGAAGCTTTGAAGAGGATGGGGCAATCAACTCTTCATTCTCGTGACCTCAGCCGCCCACGGCAACAGCACGCTGACCCGCATTGGGTCCACAGATGCGTCTGAAGCATGTTGGTCAGAACCGCCGCTTCGAGCGACGGCGAGGTTCAGCTGATCACACCGGGAACATCGTAGGCTGGAGTCAACGTCACTCATCCCGCTCCTCGATTCTCCAACGGTCAAAGTTGCAGGATGCCTCACGACGCACCATGGTTTGAAGTGGACCCTGGCTTTCGGACCAGTGCTTAAGGTGGACAGTGTTCTGGTTTTGGGGAGCTGCGCGAGGTTTGTATTGTGGCGTCATCGGGAGGTGAATGATGGCGCGGAGTCGACGTCGATTTGACGCGCAGTTCAAGGCAAAGCTGGCCTTGGAGGCCATTCGTGAATTGAAGACGATTGCGGAGATTGCCAAGCAGTTCAGAGTGCATCCCAGCCAAGTGACGACCTGGAAGAAGCAGTTGCTCGGCGGGGCCGAGCTGGCGTTTGAGAGCGGATTGATCTCCTCAAAGAAGAAGGACGACGATCCCGAGGCATCTGAGCTGTCTGAGCAGATCGGTTGACGCAGTCGACAGGAGCATGCTCCAAAACGGAAACCTCCACGGCCTGCGGCCCCCAACGGTCGCAAAGCAACCGGGGCCACCTGCGGCGGTGATCGTGACCATGGGTGCTATGGAGACTGTTTGGACACTCTGGCGACTTGATCGCTGGCTGCCGACTGGGCAAGTGCAAAGAGGCCTTCGCTGCTTGTGCGCAGAAAGTCTGGGGCGAACTGGCCGGTGCTTGTGAGTTCATCCAGGATCGCATGCAGCCGCTCGCGGTCTTCGCCCCGGCAGGCGAAGTAGGTGGTGTCTGGGGCGATTCCATTCACCCAGATGGCGACTGCAATGCCTCGGCTCTGCACCTCCCCCAACAACTGACAGGCTGATTCATCGGGCGGCAAGCCGTGCTCCACTGCCAGGCTGGTGGGATATGCGAAGAACGTCCACGGGCAGTGGCCTGATTTCATGTAGGCTGCAGCGTCGAAGAGTTGAGCGAAGTCGATCGTGGAGCGGCTGGTCATGGAACGCTCTCCGGCTGGGGATGCCTGCCCATTGCGCAGCTTCCCGCTTCGCAGCCGCTGAAGCCTTCGGTTTCGATTTGCAATGTCAAATGCTGGGTGCCGAAGCGTTCGGCGAGGAGGCGGTGCAAATCTTCCAGGAGCGGTTCGGCAGGTTGGTCGGGTTCGAGGACGATGTGAGCACTGAGCGAACGCAGGCCGGTCGCGATGGTCCAGATGTGCAGGCAGTGGATATCGCGGACGCCGGGAAGTTCTTTGATTGCCGCCGCGACTTCCGGGACCGGAACGTCGGCCGGGGCATGTTCCATCAGAATGCTGAGGGATTCCTGCACGAGGTTCCAGGAGGAGAAAATAATAATCAGACAGACCAGTAGCGAGGCGACGGGATCGGCCCAGGTCCATCCACAACACCAGACCAGAATCGCGGCGACGATGACGGCGACGCTCCCCAGCGTATCGCCCAGGACATGCAGCCAGGCACCGCGCATGTTGAGATCGTGCTGATGCCCCCCATGCAGAATGGAGAGGCTGAGCAGGTTCACGATCAGTCCACCAATGGCGATGCCGAACATTTGCGGACCGAGCACATCCTGAGAATGCTGTAGCCGCTCCCACGACTCCCGCAGAATGCCGCCAGCCACGAGCAGCAACAGTGCTCCGTTGACCAGGGCCCCGAGGATTTCCGCTCGGTGATAGCCGAACGTCCGCTGTCCTCCTGAGGGCTGGAGTCGCAACCGAGCGACCCACAGGCTTAGTCCCAGCGCGGCGAGATCGGAGAACATGTGCCCGGCATCGGCGAGCAGTGAGAGGGAGTTAGTCCACCAGCCGCCAATGAGTTCGGCCAGAAAGTACAGCGACACGAGCCCCATCGTCCACGTCAGCCGCCGCCGGTTCGCGTGACTGTGATCGTGAGCATGATCGTAATGATGGGAACAGTGCGACATGGGCAGTTGGCGTTGAGTGTTGGCTGCAGTTTAGTTTGTATGCGACAGACGGACGAGATCGAGTTCGTTTTCAAGCACCATTTGGCGAGCCGCAGTGCGTTAGCACGCGGACGTTCTGCGATGATCCGGGGCCTGACGGCCCTCGGCTCGCCAGCGGCGGGTGCGGAGAGCGCCCTCGGCTCGCCGTTGCTCTCTCGACGCGGTATGCTGCTTACGCTACCTAAACTACCTCGTGGAGATTGCTCATGCGTCATGCTGCCCTGTTCGTTGTTGTCCTGCTGGTGCTGGTGGGTGGGATGTTTGTGCTTGGGCCGCAGGGGACTGCGGCGCAGAACACCGTGTTGCAGGCGCAGGGCGAATTGCAGTGGTATCGCGGGAACATGCATACGCATTCGTACTGGAGCGATGGCGACAACTTCCTGGAGATGATCGCGCACTGGTACGAGCAGAACGATTACGACTTCCTGGTGTTCACCGATCACAATGTGCTCGCTGATCGCGAACGCTGGGTCGATGTCGCGAAAATCAAGCAGGGGGAGAAAGCGTTTCTCAAACTCAAGGAGGCGTTCCCAGACTGGGTCGAACAGCGCGAAGTGGACGACCGGACAGAAGTGCGGCTGCGGACATTTTCCGAAGTCTCAGAGCGATTCAACAAACCGGGCGAGTATCTGCTGATCCAGGGGGAGGAGATCACCGATCACTATCACCGCCATCCTGTGCATATGAACGCGCACAACGTTCAGGAACTCATCACGCCACGCGGTGGAGAGAGTGTGCGGGAGGTGATGCAGAACAATGTCGACGCGGTGCTGGCCCAACGCGAACGGACGGGGCAGCCGATGATTATTCATCTGAACCATCCGAACTTCGGCTACGCCGTGACCGCCGAAGACCTGATGCACATCGTGGGAGAGAAATTCTTCGAGGTGTACAACGGCCATCCTGGGGTGCATAACTCGGGGGATGAGCTGCATGCTTCGACCGAACGAATCTGGGACATTGTGCTGACGAAGCGACTGGCGGAACTCGATTTGCCAGTGATGTACGGCCTGGCAACTGACGATGGGCACAGCTATCACAACATCCCCAGTCGAGCGAGCGAACCGGGCCGAGGCTGGGTCATGGTGCTGTCCGATCAACTGCAGCCAGGTTCGTTGATTGATGCACTCGAAGCGGGCCGGTTCTACGCCTCAAGCGGAGTGACACTGTCCCGGGTTGATTCATCCCCGAAAGGCTTGTCCCTGGAAGTCGCCGCTGTCGAAGGCGAGACGTACACAATCGAGTTCATCGGCACCAGGAAAGGTTACAACCCCGAAGGAACGCCGATCAAGAATCCTGCCAACCCGGAATTGCCAGTCACGCAGAAGTACGACGAGTCGATCGGCGCGCTGCTGAAGACCGTGCAGGGGACGGCAGCAAGCTATGAGTTCACCGGCGATGAAATCTACGTCCGCGCCAGGGTGACTTCGTCGGCGAAACATCCGAACCCGTCGGAGGTGGGTGAACCACAGCGAGCGTGGGTGCAACCGGTCGTGGGGCCGGGGACGAACTAGCGCTGTTGGCGCTGTCGCCAAGCCCGGTCTTCGCAAGACCGGGTCCGCACTATTGCGCTGGATACAGCTTCGTCACCGTTCCCTCCGGCCTGATCTGAAACAGCCCTGGAGCGCGGGAGTCGATCAGGAGCAGGTTTTCGTCCTGCCAGCACATGCCAACCGGGTTTGAGAACTGATCGCTGGTGGCCCACTTCTCGGGCTGACCGCCAGCGGGAATCTTCCAGATGGTCTTGGCGTAACCATCAGAGATGTAGACAGAGCCATCTTTGCCGACGAGAACTTCGTGCGGGAACTCGAAGGTGAGACCGTCGTGAATAACGGTTTCCGAGCCATCGGCCGCACGCTTACGAAGCTGCGGCTTGTTCGGAGATAGCAGCCACAGGTTGCCTTCAGCATCGACATCGACGCCGCGCGGGCCAGAGAGAACGGCGACTTCTTCTGGTTTGCCACCACCGAGGGGAAACTTCCAGACGCGGGAGAGTTCGAGATCGGTGACGTACACGGTTTCACCGCTGGTGGCGATTTGCGTCGGGATGCCGATGCGTCCTTCGGTCAGCGGCACCGGTTTGCCATCCTCGATGCGGTAGACCTCGCGCGTCGCGGAATCACCGGCGAGCAGCACGCCATCTGCGGTCACATGCACGCAGCGAATCGCGTTCAGCGGCGTGCGGAACTTCTTTTCCCCCTGCACATGGACACTCAATTCGCCATCGGCAAGTTTCCAGATACCGGGCAGCTTGAGGTCGGCGATGTACAATGTGCCGTCTTGGGCAGTAGCCACATCGAGCGGATAGACCCAGTCTGCGGCGTCAGCGGTCAGGGGACAGAGCAAGGTGAGTAGCAGTACTGATCGGAACATGGGCAGAGCAGAAAGATGGGTTTGGAGCGATCTTTGGACAGTCATGCTACCGCGTCTGTCTACGTAGGGCCACTCCCCGGGAAAGGGCCAAGCGCGCGTGTGTCTGGCAGATGTCGACTGCCGAGAAGAACTTTTGCTGACCACCGATTGCCGACTGCTGACCGCCACCCGCGTCGAACTGATCGGCGTGCAAATTCGAAGACGCCCTGTCCACTACATCGGGGCGAAACCGCGCGAGGCGAATTCGACGCTGTGACCAATTCGTTACAGCGGTTTATCGGTACCGCCGTATAGAATGACGCCACAAGTAAGAATCCGCACTTTTTGCCTCAGTTTCCCAGAATCCGTGTGCAGCGCTCGCCTCCCTGTGCGTCATGATGTTGTGGGAAACTCCGCTGGCTGGGTGCAGTCTAACCATTCTTTGCAGACCTCCCAGTCGGTATACTCGGTGTATTCGCACCATACTGATTCCGCGCCGGTGAAATCGTCATTGGCAATCTGGTTGTGCGTCAGGATTTGAGACATGAGATTTGAATTGAGCGGCCGCCCCTTGTGTTTTGCGTTCTTCGCCTGTTGGCTCCTGGGAGGTGCCTCCTCCTTTATCGTCGCGGATGACGCGGAGCGACCACCCACGCCACCGGCGGCGGAGACAGTTGAGGAAGGCGCCTCTGGCGATACGACGGGAACACCCGAAACGGCTGAGGCTTCTGCTGCGGGGGCAGCTGCAGGGGCGGCGACCGAGGCGGTCCCTCCCGTGCCGGGCGAGCGGATCATTTATGTCCCGTTCAGCAAGTTGGGGGACACGCTCGATCAACCTGATTCGTCGGTTGTGTTGCCGTACGCGGAGTACCTGAAGCTTAAGCAGCAGTGGGAAGAGTCCCGGAAGCCCGAGCAGCCAGTGAGTGTGGTACTGACGCAGGCGGATTATGTGGGTGTGGTCGAGAAGGACTTTGCCCGACTGACGCTCACATTGCAGGCCAAGGTGCTGGGACCAGCGTGGTCGCGAATTCCGATTCAATTCGGCGCGGCGGCGGTCGGGAAGGTGACAGGCAAGGACGTATTGATTCGCGGGACTGGAGAAGGCGCGTATGAACTGATCTTTGGTCAGCCCGGCGAGCAGATAGTGACCATCGAACTTGGCGTGCCGGTGAGTCAGTCTCCCGATGGACGACGCTTCGACTTCTCCTGCCCACCCGTCGCGGTGCAGACGATCGATATCACTGTGCCGGAAGCGGAACAGGCAATCGAAATTCAGCCGACGGGGTTGCGGGAACCAGTCGAGCAGCAGCCAGAACAAGGGACCCGGGCGATTGTCCAGACCGGTTCCACCCAGCACATTCAGGTTGCGTGGCGGGCGCGCGCGTCGCAGAAGCCAGAGATGGATCTGCTGGCAAGTGTGACAAATCGGACGCTGGTGACGATTGGCGATGGACTGATCCACACCGACGCGTGGCTGACGTACGACGTGCTGCGGGGGCGACTCGCACAGTTCCAAATCGTCGTCCCGGCGGATCACCGGATTCTTGACATCAATGCAAACGTCCGCATCAAGAGTTGGAAGCCGACCGAGCGTGATGGACGGCAAGTGGTCGACGTGGTGCTGCTGGCGGCGAGCGACAAGCCGGTTACACTCGATGTTCACACCCAGCGCAAACTCGGAACCGACGCGTTTGAAACAATCGGCCTGAGCGAAGAGGGCACGACCTGGGGCGTCCACGCACTCGATGCGGTGCGGGAAAGCGGTCAGTTCGCAGTCCGACATAGTCCCGATCTCACGCTGAATGTGCTCGATCAGACGGGACTGATTCGCATTGAGCAACAATCGGTCGATCAGCAGTTGGCGGGTGACAACGCGCTGGCATTCAAGTTCTACAGTCCCCGGGCACGATTGCAGCTGTCGGCCAAACCGGTCGAACCGCGACTGACCGTGACAAACTCGACCGCCGTCATCTTCACTGAAGATGAACTGCGGTCGGAGTCGCAGTTCCAATACGCCGTGGAGCGGACGGGCATCTTCGGATTGCAGTTGCAACTCCCGGAGGACTTCCAAGTGGATGCAGTCGAGTGCCCTCTGATGAAGGAGTACACCGTCGACGACGCGACGCGACGGCTCAACGTCACGCTCGCAGAGCGGCATCAGGGGGGCTTGATGCTGGTGGTCAAGGGACATCGTGAGTTCGATGCGTCGATGGACTCCAGCGAACAGGTGCTGCCGGTCGTGGAGCCATTGAATGTCGAACGCGAAACCGGAAGCGTGATGGTCTTCGCCAAAGATGCGATTGAGGTCGTGACATCGACTGAGGGGCTTGCTGGCGCGCAGCCGTTGCCTGCGCCACCGCAAATGCGTGATCAGGCACGCCTCGCCTCGGCCTGGAGTTTCACGCGCCGACCGCTGACGATTCCCGTCCGCACCATCCGCAAGCCGACCCGCCTGTCGGCCCGGGTGGCATCAACGATCGATGTGCAGCCAGAAGTGACGGAAGTGAAGCACACGGTGCGGTTCCTGGTGGAGTATGCAGGCATCGACACCTTCCGCGTGAATGTTCCAGAGGCGGTGAGCGACCAGGTCCGGATCGAAGTCGCTCCCGGTTCGAATGTGGCGATTAAGCAAAAGACCGCCAGCGATCCCGTCGAGGACTGGGTGACCTGGACGATTGTGATGCAGCGCGAGGTGCTGGGCGAACAGGCATTCGAACTCTCGTGGTTTGTGCAATCTGCAGAAGCAGAGACGAATGAGGCTGGCACTGCCCCGGCAGATCCTGAGCCAACACCCGCAGATGCCGCACCCAATGCGGACGTTGATGCAGACGACGCGAATGCAGCCGATCCAAATGCCGCGACCGCGACCGCGAATAGCGATGAGGACAAGCCGGAGAGGTTGAGCCTGTCCCTGGTGCGTCCACTCGGCATGCAGAATGAAGACGGGGAGGACACCACACCACTGTCCAAGGTGTACGGCGAAGTGCTGATCACCAAAGAGCGATCGGTCTCGCTGAGCACAACGGCGGAGGGAGGAGAGATCGAAGCAATCGATCTGCGCGAACTGCAGCTGTTGCCGCAGGAAGGAACCGATGCCTTCCGCTACTTCAAATTGCCGGAGACCGGAACCGCGACGTTGGCGATCACCCGGACACGACATGAAATTCAGGAAGTGGTCGCGACGGTTGTTCCCCGGGCACTGGTGGAAGTGGTGACAGACGAAGATGCGGAAGCAACGTATCGCTGCCGCATGTTGGTGAAGTCGACCGAACGTCAGCGACTCCTGGTGCATCTGCCGAAAGACCTGCAGGTGCTTGGCGTGTTCGTGAACAACCGCGACATCAAGCTGGAACGGGCCGAGGTGGCCGATCAGCAGGGAATGGAGCTGTGGGACCACTATTGGGTCAATGTAGCGAGGACCGGTTCATCGGAAGATCCGTTCCTGTTAACGTTCCAGTTCTTGTGGCATCTGGACCATCCCTTGGGCCGTAGCCAGTTTGGCCGGGGACGACTTGCGCTACCGTTGCCGCTCCTGGGCGGCATGGGATCCGGAGCCGCGATCCAGGAGTTGAAAGTCTGCGTCTGGGTGCCTGATGACTATGTGCTCGTCGGCAACCCCGATCACTTCAAGCTGCATCAGCTGCGGCGGTATGTCGACGAGGTACTGCTCGGCAGTCGGCCGGACCGCGACGCGCAGTCGTTAGAAAGCTGGATTCAACAGGGCGTCTCACAGGCGACCGGATTTCTGCAATTTCCAACGCAAGGGCGGCAACCATACATCTACACGAACCTGGGCGGCGCGGCACAACTGAGGGTGGTATGGTGGCATCGACTAACGATGACGCTTCTCTTCAGCGGAGCTGCGGCGCTCATCGGTCTGATTCTGATCAACACTCCCTGGGAGAATAAACTGGGGATCTTGTTGCTCGCGGGATTTGCCGCAGTGTTGTACGGCGTGAACGACAGCCACGGCCTGTTTAGCGGCATGCAGGCAGCCCAATATGGTCTAATCACATTGATCGGCCTGTGGCTGATTCACGGTGTGTTCTCAGTCCTGAAACGATTTGCTCCGCACGCGACCAACGGGACGGCCACTCCGACGACCCAGGTCGCGCCGCCGGCACCGACGCACGAGCCGCCACGTGAGACCGAGTCACCGCCGAATCCGCAAATTAAGTCCGCCGACGGTTCAGCGACATCACACGAGCAACCGACTGATGACGCACCAACCGACAACGACGGTTCGAGCGACGCCGTTGGGGAGGGGAACCATGAGTAGTTCTCCCATGATCAAGCCGTCGCCGCGCAGCCCCAGCGTCATCGTTCGCTCCACGATCCAACGTCCCGCGATGTCGCCTCGTGCGAACCAATTCTCGGCAGGCCGACGCCAGTTGCTATGGCGCTATGATCGCGGAACGATCAGCGACGATGTCCCGCAGCTGTTCGTATGCGCGCTCCTCTGGATCGGATTGCTGTTTGTGCTGCCGACTCCCGCTGGCGCACAGGATGCGTCCGCCACTCCAGACACGCTGAGAATTCGACATCTCTACGTCCCCGATGGGGATTTGGGAGCGCCATTGCACCGCGATCGGGAAGGGATCGTGATGGGCGCAATGGAGTTCGCCCGACTTGTAGCCGCCGCCCAAGCGGATCACTCGACCGCCCCTTCAGCGGGTGAAGTCCTCTTGGAGAACGCCAGTTACAAGGCCCAGGTTGAGGGCGATCGTCTGGTCGCTCAACTACAGGTCACGCTACGCAATCAAACTTCGAGTTGGGGACAGGCGACCGTGCGCATCGGTCGCTGGCAGGTCGAGCAGGCGCGGCTGATCAGTGGCCCCGATGCCAAACCAGTTCAGCCGCTGCTCACTCGAGTCGAGGATGCACTGCATGTGTATCTTCCGCGACCGGGAGACCACCAACTGTTGTTCGACATCTCGTTACCGCTGCAACCGATCGGTGCCGATCGGCGTGCGGTGATTGACTTGACCGGTGCGGCGAGCAGCGAGTTTCACATTCAGGTGCCTGCTGGGCGGAATCTGTTGCTCGAAGGCCTGGAGCTGAGTCGACCTGTGCCACTGACGGAAGTCGCAGAGTATGTCATTCCGGCGGGGGGACGCTCCGGGTTGCAGTTGGAACTGACGGACCGGCAACAGACTGCCCGGTCGGATGTACTGACATTCGCGTCGACGCTGTTCGGTGTGAATGTCGCGCCGGGAGAAGTGAGTTGGACAGCGCAGACCACATTGCAGGTATTCGGTCGTCCGATTGATGAACTCGCCTGTTCGGTTCCGGCGTCACTGGAGATCACTGGTGTCGAGTCGGTCGGACTGGAAGCCTGGGAACTGGCCGATGGGGCGGATGGTCGCACCGCGATTCAGTTGCGGTATCGTCAACCGTTTGCGGGGACGCGTACCATCACGTTTCGCGGTATTGTCAGTTCTGAACCTGAGGCCCCTTGGGAGGTCCCGAATCTGATGCTGGGCAGCGTCAGTTCGCATGTGGGAACGCTCGTCGTCTCGCATCCCAGCGGTGTGCGTCTGCAGGCGCAAGCCGCCAGTGGTGTGCGCGCGGTGAAGGGGTTGGCGATTCCCGACGGGTTTGTCGCGCCAGGATCGCAGCTGCAATATCAACTCTGGGATGAAGCGTTTCAGCTGAGCTACGCAACCTCGACCAAACAACAGGAAGTTCGCGCGGCGATGACCAACGTCCTCGACGTGCATCGCAACTGGCTCGATCTGTATACGTCGGTGAATTTGCAGACCCGGTTTGCCCCGCTGTTTGAAGCCCGCGTGCAATTGCCAGCGGACTGGTTGATCGTTTCCGTCCAGGAGAATGGGGCGGCGGCACCGTGGTCCATCGTGGCCCATGGCGACGCGGGTCAGGAGGTGCGTATTCCGCTCAGCCGTCCGCTCAATCCTGGTGAGACCACCGAACTGACGCTGGTCTCCATGCGGCAACCGGAGAGTTGGCCGGTCAACACCGAACCATCCACGGTCACGCTACCGGAGGTGTCGTTGCCGCAAGCGGGCATGATCGAAGCCTTGTACGGCATTGTTGGCGATAACGTGTTCGACCTCGTGCCACAGGAGATCGTGGGGCTTGACCCCGCACGGCAGGACGATGTGAATGTGCTCAATCAACGCTTGGCGGGGATCGGGAAACAGGTACGGCTAGGGTTTTCGTATCAGGATTCGGTGTTCAGTGGTTCGCTGCTCGTCTCACGACGTCCGGCGA